>NZ_JAYWYV010000002.1:0-299750 GCF_048147885.1 Acinetobacter sp. 228 | reverse complement strand
ACCTCACACCCAAGTTGTCACTTAAATTTGAATGGATTGGGGAAAACTCAGCTTTTGAATGTTTATGCAACAAAGCCATTGTAAATCATAAATAATGAGTCATCTACGAGAATTCAACCTTTAAAATTACAATCCTATTTTTTTGGCAGAGTTACTTTAAAAAGCTTGAATACTTCTACTTAATTTAATTTTTATTGAAGTACATCACACAAATATTAAAAAATATTTTCTTTATAAATCAAATATATTTGAGCATATTTATAAAACGCTGCACAATGAAATCAAAATATATTGGCATAAATCTAAGATCAAGATTTGTGCAGTTGTGCATTTCCGGGGGAAAGAAAATGTTCACGGCAGAACTGTTGGACGAAGCAAAAAAATTCATGCATCACATGCTGACTAAAGTAGTGGAATATGGTGGCTCAGATTTATTTATTACGGCTGATTTTCCACCGAGCATCAAACATCAAGGCTTAATGAAACCTTTTGGACAACAGGAACTTACAGCTGAAAAAACCAAACTGTTTGCCTACAGTCTGATGAATGATAAACAGCGTAAAGAATTTGAAACTGAACTTGAATGTAACTTTGCCATTACTGTACCGGGCGTCTCCCGTTTCCGGGTCAATGTGTTCCAGCAACAACTTAATGTGGGCATGGTGATTCGTACCATTACTGCAGAAATTCCAAATTTCCAGAAACTGAAATTACCGGAATCCCTGAAACATGTGATTATGGAAAAACGTGGACTGGTACTGGTAGTCGGAGGAACGGGTTCAGGTAAATCAACTTCACTCGCAGCCATGATTGACTACCGAAATGAAAATTCAGCAGGGCATATCATTACCGTAGAAGATCCGGTTGAATATGTGCATAAACATAAAAAATCCATGATTACTCATCGTGAAGTCGGAGTGGACTGCCATTCTTGGCATAATGCGCTGAAAAATACCTTGCGTCAGGCTCCGGATGTAATTCTGATCGGGGAAATTCGCGATACTGAAACTATGGAACATGCGATTGCTTTTGCGGAAACTGGCCATTTGTGTTTGGGAACTCTGCATTCCAATAATGCCAACCAGACTTTGGACCGGATTATCAACTTCTTCCCTGAAGAACGCCGGAATCAGTTATTGATGGATTTGTCTTCAAATATGAAGGCGATTATTTCACAGCGTCTGATTCGGACTCAAGATGGTAAAGGCCGTCGGGCAGCGATTGAAATCATGCTGAATACACCTTTGATTTCCGACCTGATCCTGAAAGGCGAGTTTCATGAGCTGAAAGCCATTATGGCTAAATCCCGTGAACTGGGCATGCAGACTTTTGACCAAGCCTTATTTGACCTGTATAACCAAGGCGCCATTTCCTATGAAGAAGCTTTGCGTAATGCCGATTCTACCAATGAGTTACGTCTGCAGATCAAGCTGAAAAGCAATCGTCAGGACAGTACTGCACCAGCTAGTGAAGCAACCCAATTCACCATGATGCAAGATCCAAAAGCGGATGAGAAAGAAGCAGAGAATACTTCGGTGTCAGAATAAACCTTTACTCAAAACATCACAGGCAGAATTTTCTGCCTGTTTTGACTTATATTATTTATTATTCAATCCAATCCAATCCAATCCATAAAATTAGTCAGTTTTGCGTTGTACCAGCAGCTTAAAATAAACAATGTTGCTCAGCGTTAAAAGACCACACAAAATAAAAGCCAACTGATAACTATAAGCGGCAATGATGGCGCCAATGAGCAATGAACCGATGGCAATACCCAAATCATAGAATGTATAAAAAGTTGAGGTTGCATAGCCAATCCGATGCTTGGGGGCACGTTGAATCGCCAAGGTTTGAATACAGGGCTGCACACTGCCAAAACCTACTCCAATCATGACAGCAGCAAGCATGAATCCCCATAAGCTCTGGATCTGGCTCAGTAAAAATAGGCCCAAACTAAAAGCCACCAATGCCGGATAAATCACATATTGTGGACCTTTACGATCATAAATTTTTCCGGTGATCGGCCGTAAGCTCATCATGGAAATTGCAAAAACCACAAAGAACAAACCAGCATAAGCCATTAAACCTTTGCTGGCTGCAAAGGGAGCAATAAAGGACATAATGCTGGCATAAGAAAAAGAAATCAGCATGGCCAGTACCGCAACAGGTAATACCGTCTTTTCTACAAAATCTGTCAGCTCAAGTGATGTTTTCTTGTTAGAATTTTCAATTATTTTTTCAGGTTCTTTGACCGGAATCAGAAAACAGAAGGTAAATCCGATAAAGACCAGGGCAACCAGCAGTATGCTGACCTGAAAATAAGACCAGTATTCCATCAGGCTCAGACCTATAAATGGCCCTAAAACAATCCCCAGATTAACCGACATGACAAAATAGCCCATACCTTCGCCTTTACGCTGTTCCGGAATAAACTGGTTTACGACAGGCACACAAACTGTGGTCAAGATACTAAACCAGATACCATGCAAGAAACGGATGATAAACAGAATCGTGAGCTGATCAGCGAACAGGTAAGCTAAGGAAAAAATATTGAAAAATATTTCTGAGACAATTAAGGTTTTGCGTATACCGAATCTTTCGATAATTAAGCCGCTAAAAGGACGCACTGCAATGGCAGAAACCATAAATAAAGTCATGGCCAGACCGGCCTGGGTTAGATTACCGTCTAACTCTTTCAAGATGTAAATTGGCAAAATTGTAGTTTGTGCAAAATAGAAAATAAATAAAAACAGGTTATTGGACAGACAAAGTACAAATGACTTGGTCCAAAGAAGTGAAGTATTGTCGTTCATGAGGATCCTGAATAATATGTGCGACAAGCGCTGAGACTGCACATGAGTATTATTTTTATAAGCAAGCACGACAGATGGGCTGCAAAGCAAGTACCTTAATCACTTTAAGAAATATATGTGAAAAGTGCAATAAGTTTCCGACAGAAACACCTTGAGTTTAATCGGGAAAAATAAGTAAAAAGTTTGTCTTTTCTATAAAAAAATCAGCCCGGAGGCTGATTATCTGAATCTTGGACCAGCTTAGAGTCCAGCTTCATATTCTGTGTTGGAGAGCAGTTTTTCGACATCGGCCATATTGTCCGGCTTGATTTTATAGATCCAGCCTTTGCCATATGGATCATCATTAATAAAATCAGGATCATCTTCAAGATCAGGATTAATTTCAACCACTACACCAGACACCGGTGCATGAATATCGGAAGCAGTTTTGACAGATTCAACTACACCGGCCTGTTCGCCCGCAGTGATATGTGAATCAAGATCTGGTGCTTCGACATAGACCAGATCGCCTAATGCATCCTGTGCATGGTCGGAAATACCGGTCACAACAAGATCACCCTCAATGCGCACCCATTCATGTGTACTTGCGTACTTTAATTCTGCAGGATGATTCATTGATAACTCCTTAAAAATCTTAAGATCATTTTTGACATGTTTTATACATTCTTTTTAAGCAAAACAAAAGGCTTATACTTCCTTATAAATAAGGATCTTTGCGCCAGTTGCTCGGGCTGCGACCACTCCAGCGTTTAAACGCCCGGCTAAAATTGGCGACATCGCTATAACCCAGTTCATCGGCAATCTGTTCCAAGGTAAAATCTGTCCGGGACAATAACGAGGTGGCATGCCGGTAACGCACTTCATCGACCAAGGTAGAAAAGGAAGTGCCTTCGGCGGCGAGCTGACGTTTTAAGGTACGGTCAGACATGTGCAAGCGATCCGCCACGCTTTCAATACTGAGATAGTGTTGCTCGGCATGGGTCAAGATATCCCGGACACGCATGGCAATCCGGTGCCGTTCGCCCAAGGCAGAAAGTTCTGTTTCACACTGGTTAATCGCAATCTGGCTGGCAATCGGATCGGCATGTACCAGCTTGTTCATCAGATAGCTTTTATCAAAACTCAGAATTAAATGGGGCTGTTCAAAGCGGAACTGATGGGTGGGGAACTTCGCCATAAAGCGTTCAAAGCCTTCCGGCTTCTTAAAATCGAAGTCAATTTCTCCCGTTGCATCGTTAACGCCTGTAATCGCTTTGGCCATACTGATCAGACCAATCATTAAAGCAATTGAAATTTCGGTGCGCAGAGGTTCAAGCTGAATATCGGTTTGCAGCTGTACCGTGGCTTTGGCACCAAAAGTCGAGAAAAATAGTTGCAGGAAGGGTAAGCGAAGTTGAATAAATCGATTCGCCAGTACCAGCGCATCAGTAATATTATTCGCCGTCATAATGGCATAGCCAATAAAGCCATGAATCGAGATCCGCATCTGTGTGCCGAGATGATAGCCCAAGGTCGGTTCCCCGGTCAGTTTCAGGGCATATTTGACCAGTTCATTGGCGACAGGAGTTGGAATACGAAAATCAGGATCTGCCAACTGTTCACTGGTCAGGCCAAAAGGTTTGAAAAGCGACTCATTATTATAACCCCAGCGGGAAATGACATCGAGAAGCAGGAGACCGTAAACACCTGGAATTCCTTGGTCTTGGCGTGGAGCAATTGTTTTCATGCGCGATCCGTTGCACTCATTCAAATTTTTTTATTTATGAATAGATATTGGCATGAAGCCACCAAATTTTTCATTAAAATTGTTGGACAAAATTTTGGCGATTGTGACTGTGCCTCTGGCAGATTAGCCTGAATTCAGCCTTAAAATCAATTAAACCACATAATTTTGTTGATCAAATTAGAATTATTTTATTGAACCTGTCATATTTCTGCATGGGCTAGCCCAAAGTCTGAGAATACGGCGTAAGTGTAAATTAAAATTGAAACATGCTTCATGAGGGTACTTTCAATGCCCATATGCTGGGGAATTTCAGTAAAAAATATCGGATAGATGGCAACTCAAGGTTCATCTGTAGAGAAGATTTTAAAAAGAAAGGTCTGGGCAAAGTTTTCTTTTCTCCCAGACCTGTTCAGTATTCAAGACGATCAAATCATCAGAAGTTTTGAAATCTTCTAGAGATCATATTATTCATGATCTTTTGATGCTTTGATTTGTTGCTCAATCAGCATGCCGCCAGTTTGACGCTGCCAAAGCTGGGCATAGATACCATTAAATGCAACCAGTTCATCATGCGTGCCTTGTTCGGCAATTCGACCCTGATCCATCACAATCAGACGATCCATCTGGGCAATGGTCGAAAGGCGATGCGCAATGGCAATTACGGTTTTACCTTTCATCAGTTCATCCAGGCTGTTCTGAATGGCAGCTTCTACTTCAGAATCCAGTGCACTGGTGGCTTCATCCAGAATCAGAATCGGCGCATCTTTCAGGAATACACGTGCAATTGCAATCCGTTGACGCTGACCACCGGAAAGCTTCACGCCACGTTCGCCTACATAGGCTTCATAGCCTTTTTTGCCGCGTAGATCAGTCAGATTTGGAATAAATTCTTCTGCTTTGGCTTTACGCACAGCTTCATACATTTCTTCATCGCTGGCATCAGGACGGCCATATTTAATGTTTTCCGCGACCGTGCGATGCAGCAGTGAAGTATCTTGGGTCACTAAAGCAATATTCTTGCGCAAACTGTCCTGAGTGACCTCATCAATATCCTGACCATCGATCAAGATACGGCCCTGGTTGAGATGATAAAAATGCAGCAACAGCTGAATCAGGGTGGATTTCCCTGCACCTGAACGGCCGACAATACCAATTTTTTCACCTGGATGAATGGTGAGATTAAACTGATCAATGACGTTTTTATCATTATAGGCAAAGCTGACATTTTCAAATTTAATTTCACCATGCTTTAGCTGCAGTTCTTTGGCACCTGGTTTATCTTCAATGGTAATTTTACGGCCTAAGGTCTTCATGCCATCTTGGATGGTACCCACATTTTCAAACAGGGCGGAGGTCTGCCACATCATAAATTCGGCAATACTGTTCAGTTTCAGTACCATTGCCGTAGTTGCGGCAATAATTCCCAGCTCGGCCTGACCTTCCATCCACAGCCAGATCGCGGTACCCAGTACGCCACCGTACAACACCACACTCAGCAGTAAAATACTGATTTCGTATTGCGCACCCAGACGCATCTGTTTATAGACCGTGACCATAAATTCCTGCATCGAAGTTTTGGCATACTGGCTTTCGCGGCCGGCATGAGCAAACAGCTTGACAGTCTGGATATTGGTATAGGCATCCGTGATACGGCCGGTCATGACCGCACGGGCATCCGCCTGGGCATTGGAAATTCGGCTCAAACGAGGAATAAAGTAACAAGCTGCACAGATGAACAAGGCTAGCCAGACCATTAGTGGAATGATCAGCAAGGGGGAAATTGCACCCAAAACAATATTGATGGTGATGAAATAAATCAGCACATAAGCCAGCATGTCACCCAGAATTACCCAGAACTCGCGTACTGCCAACGCCGTTTGCATGACCTTGGCCGATAAGCGTCCGGCAAAATCATTGTGGAAAAAATCCAGGCTTTGTTTCATGAGCAGATTATGAAAGCGCCAGCGTAAACGCATGGGGAAATTGCTATACAGAATCTGGTGCTTGATCAGGGATTGTGCGCTGGCGAAAAAAATATTGGCCAGAAGAACAATACTCAGTAAGGTTAAATTACTGGCATGTTGCTCCAGAAAAGTATCCGGCTGGCTTTTACTCAGCCAGTTCACCAGGTCACCAATTTTTGAGTAAAGTAAGGCTTCGAAGCTGGCTGCACCAGCAGTACACAGTACCAGAATCAGCAAATAACGGCGTACGCCATAGGCTGCCTGCCAGACAAATGGAAAAAACCTGGTTGGTAAAGGTTGGTTTAGATTTTTGGTGGGATAGGGGTCAACCAGTCTTTCAAGCCATCGAAACATTATCGTACTCTTATCATGCATTTTGCTTTTCGGGAATTATAAAGGATTCTGTTTTTTTAAGCCCGTAATTGGGTGAAATTGCCACAAAATTATTTAAAAGTCAGACTTTACTTTTCAATATGGATACGTAATTCTAAATCCATAATTATATTAAATTTTAATCAATTTTTTACACTCAAAACAATCCTAAACGAGAGCAGTAAGATATGAGTATTTGGATAGTAGCTAGCCGTAAACGAGGCTCAGGAAAAACCATGATTGCCATGCATATCACTGAGTTATTACGTAGGCAAAGTCCTACGTTATTGCTTGATGCCAATCTGGAGCCGCAGGGTTTTGAATGGGCAAATCTGAAAAATGAAAAATTTTCTTTCGAGCATCTGGATGTCTTAAAACATGACAGTCATAGTCTGGATCACCGGCTGGATATGCTGAAACAGCAGTTCAGCTATATTATTGTTGATATTGATGGGCAGGATACACCTGCCTTACGTTCAGTCCTGAAACATGCAGATAAACTGATTATTCCAAGTTCCATCAATCCAGAAGATAGTCAGCTTGAAACCGAACTGGTGCAATTGGCGATTGGGATTGCACAATATAATACTCAATTAAAAGTTTATACTGTATTAAATAAGGTTCCTGAACAGCAACTTGCGGAAATGAAGCAGACACAGAACCTGCTCAAGAATATTCCCGGTACGCAGTTTCTGAATACAGTAATTTATGAGCATCAAGGAAACCAGAATTTATTATTAAATGGTGCAAGTATCTGTGACGATCAGATCAATTTAGAGCCTGATTTTTATAAAATGCTGCAGGAGCTTATGCAGGAAAAATCCTCTAAAATTTCAGGCTGACCGCCCAAAGATTAAATTTATATTTTAAATTATTGATTTTTTATCAAAACAGAATAGTTAAAAGCCTGAAATAGGACAGTATTTCAGGCTTAAAAAATTGTCGGAACTTATAATTAACTAATAATGGAAGAAGGTTGACTAAATGCTTCTTTTAAATCAAGACCTGAAGGGGCTTGGTACACTTTTAAACCAAATTCAGGAATAATCGCCAATAGATGATCAAAAATATCAGACTGGATATTTTCATATTCGGCCCAAACCGTGGTATTGGTAAAGGCATATATTTCTAGTGGTAGACCTTCACTGGTCGGTTGTAACTGACGCACCATCAGGGAGTGATTTTTGCTAATTCCCGGATGCTGTTGCAGATAGAACTCTACATAGGCACGGAAGGTACCAAGATTGGTGAGACGGCGCTGATTGTACTGTGAATGATGGCTCAGTTGCAGGTTAAATTGTTCCAGCTCTTCTGATTTGGTATTTAGGTACTGATCCAGCAGAATAAAATTTTTCAGCTTGTTTTGTTCTTCAGCCGACATAAAATGTACGCTGTTTTGATCAATGTGAATCGAGCGTTTGATCCGCCGTGCCCCAGCTTCCTGCATGCCACGCCAGTTTTTAAAGGTATCCGTAACCAGTTTGTTGGTTGGAATCGTGGTCACTGTTTTATCGAAGTTCTGTACCGTAATGGTATGTAATGACATATCAATGACATCGCCGTCTGCGTTCAGCGAAGGCATTTCAATCCAGTCACCAATCCGTACCATGTCATAAGATGAAATCTGTACTGAAGCCACCAGTGACAAAATGGTATTCTGGAACACCAGCATCAGTACCGCGGCCATGGCACCAAATCCGGCCAGCAAGGTAAAGACATCTTTTTTCAGGAAAGTTCCCAGAATCATCAGACCACAAACGATGAAGATAATCAGTTTGACCAGCTGTAAATAACCCTTGATTGGCTTGTTACGCGACTTAGGATTGCGTTGATAAATCAGGTTGAAAATATTTAGCAGTTCACCAATTGCCAGAGCAATGGTCAGGAAGATGAAGGCTTGTGCACCCATCTGGATGAAGGTCTCAACCTTGTCAGATAAATGCGGAACGGTGGTAATCCCGTTCATAATTACAATTGCGGGCACGATATTGGCAATGCGACGAATCACGCTATGCTCGGCAATGATTTCATTATGTGCAAAAGGCATTTTGGAAATCATTTTACGAATTCCACGTACCACAACCTGTTTGGCAAATAGATTGGCAAGAATGGCCAGTAAAATCACAATACTGAGTGAAGACAGCATTTCCAGCCATGGATACTGATCTGCCCAGACCTGTATATTCTCGATCACCTTAAACTGTTCCAAGTTATCTTTTCTCATTCAATTAAAAAATAGTTATAGAGTTTATAGCTTTAGCATGAATTTTTTAATTTTAAATAAACTTTTAATACATTTCCTCATATGCTGTTTACTATCAAACGGTTAAAAAGGCCTGAAAATACAGCTCTAGCTTGGTTTCAAGTTTCATATTCAATAGATTTGCTACTGAATATTTTTTATGAGAAATAAGTTTTATTTTTCAATATATAATATTTGAAGTTACAAAATATAGATTTTTACTTTTATTAATAACTAATATCATTTAATACAAGAAGAATTAAATTGAAATCAATTTTTTAATTATCTCATTTAATATTAATGCCTAAAGGTAGAATAATTATTAACACAGAATTTAAAAAAATAATGATTTCAAAAAAACTCGCAGTGCATAAAGAAAATATGCGAATAATATTTTAACAAGTGTTGATTCTAAAAAGATGCTCGGCTGAGCTGATATTTAATCCAGATACTTTCTCAACATCCTATAATTATTTTAAAAGGTATGAATATGTATACTCGTCAAGCTAAAGTGGTTGTTGAAAATAACCAGCGTAAATTTAAAACTACTGCACGTGGCTATGAAGTTTTGCGTGATCCTGCCTTAAATAAAGGGACTTCATTTAGCATAGAAGAAAGAAAAGCTTTGGATTTAACCGGGATTTTACCACCCGTGGTAACGACTGATATGGAACTGCAATTAAATCGCGCCTATCAGGCTTACCAGGCCTGTAACAGTGATTTGGATAAGCATATTTATATGTGGCGTCTGCATGATAATAATGTGACATTGTTTTATGCATTATTACAGCGTCATATGCTGGAAATGTTGCCTGTGGTTTATGACCCGATTGTGGGGGAGGCAATTGAAAATTATAGTGAAATCATGACACGTCCACGTGGTATTTTCTTGAGTATTAATGAACCTGAAAGTATTGAAGAAAAGCTTCGATCCTATGGTGCTGAATCTGGGGATATTGATCTGATAGTCGCTTCCGATGCTGAGGAAATTCTGGGAATTGGAGACTGGGGTTCAAACGGGGTAGATATTTCCATCGGTAAGCTGGCGGTTTATACCGCAGCTGCGGGAATAGATCCACACCGGGTTATCCCTGTTATTCTGGATGTAGGCACCAATAATGAAAAATTATTAAATGATCCGTCTTATGTCGGGAACCGGCATGAACGTATTCAGGGCAAAGTTTATGATGATTTTATAGATGCCTATATAAAAGCTGCAAGAAAGTTATTTCCACAAGCTGTTTTGCATTGGGAGGATTTTGGTTCGACCAATGCCCGGCGGATTTTAGACCGTTACCGAGAAACCCTTCCAACCTTTAACGACGATATTCAGGGCACAGGTGCTATTGTGATGTCTGGCCTGTTAAATGCAGTTAAATTAAGTCAAACACCGTGGACTGAACAGCGGGTAGTGATCTTTGGTGCAGGCACAGCAGGCTGTGGTATTGCAGATCAAATCTGTGCTCAAATGATTCGTAGCGGCCTGACAAAAGAACAAGCCATTTCCCGAATCTGGTTAGTCGATTTGCCCGGCTTATTAACTGAAGATATGAATGATGGTCTTCTATATTTCCAAAAAACCTATGTGCGTAAAAATGCTGAAGTTGCTGGTTTTAATCGGGTAGTTAATCATACTGCGATAGAGGCAAGAACACGTTGGCCCCATATGGCAGCATTACAAGCAAAAGCTAATCAAAATAAAGGGATTATTGATCTTGCAGAAACTGTTGCACAAGTAAGACCCACTATTTTAATAGGAACGTCTACCACACCGGGTCAATTTACAGAACAGATTGTAAAAAATATGGTCAATCATGTTGAACGTCCCATCATCTTCCCATTGTCCAATCCGACATTACTACATGAAGCAACACCGCAACAGCTGATTGAGTGGACGAATGGGAAAGTATTTGTGGCAACCGGAGCACCATTTGATGATGTGATTTATCACAATGTGCGTTATAAAATTGGCCAGGCCAATAATGCGGCACTTTATCCAGGTTTGGGTTTTGGTGCAATTGTTGCCAAAGCTCAAAAAATCACGGATGAAATGATCTTTGCCGCCGCCCAGGCCGTGGCCAGTCAGGCAAATTTAGGTTCTGAAGGTGCCTCGTTATTACCGTCAAATGCCGATCTGAGAGTAACTTCCAGCGTTGTGGCTTTAGAAGTGCTTCGTACTGCACGGGACCAAGGAATTTCTGAGCTTAAAACAGAAGAGTCTGATGTTGAGGTGATTCGTCAGGCTGCTTGGTGGCCCGTATATGTACCTGTAGAAGCCATCTAGTTTCAGCTTAAAAATGAGGATGCAGATGAGACGTAAGCTGCATCTTTTATTCTGAAAAAAAATTTAATTTCGTTACAACGGGGATGGTGTTGCAAATTTGAGTCAAGGTCTATTTTGAATCATTCCAATTGAAGGCTTTAGATTAGAGATTAAAAAAACCGGCCTGAGCCGGTTTTTTTATTAGATAAGAATAGGCTTACCACATCAAATCATCTGGAATGACATAATCTGCATACGGATCTTCTTCATCAGTCGTTTCTTCATTTTTCTCTGAATTATTCACGATGATAAAGCCTTGCATTTTGGCATTGATACGATCCGCCAGCGCTTTAGGCAGGAAAGCATAGCTTTCATTTTCGCGGGCGATCACCAGGCTTCCTGCGACCAGGGCATTATAAATCTGCTGATTCAGATAGACTTTCTTGATTTTAGAATCATCAATAAACTGATAGGCAATTTCACCGTCAGTGTCACGAATTTTATGCTGATTGATCATTTGGATAATGGCAGCTTTGAGTTCTTTTTCCTGTAGCGCTGCTTTTTTCTCTCGTTCAATCGCCTGATCTTTTGCCAGCTTTTCCTGTTTGGTCTGTTCAATTTTAGCCTTGATTTCAGCATCACTGCTATCGCCAGTGCGCTTTTCGTGAACGGCCTGTTTTGACAGTTTTTTTGCTTTCTTATTATCGACCAGACCTGCCTTTAACAATTGTGCCTGTAATGCGTTTTTAACCATAAGAATGTCCAGTTATGAGTCGAATTGATGTCGATAACGTATATAAATCACCCAGTAGGTGAGGCTGAGGGTCAGACTCAACACGACCGGGATCAGGAATGAGTTTAATTTTAAATAAGGGTAAACCCAGCTGGCAAGAAGACCACCACCGAAAAAACCGAGTAAAATCAGAACATGTAAAATCACCCGGCGTGGTTCCACATCCAATCCGCGTATACGGTAGCCTAAGGCCAGACCAAGATCGGTCAGTACGCCAGATAAATGCGTGGTGCGAATAATTGCGCCCTTATAATGGCTGACCATGGCATTTTGTACGCCCATTGCTGTACAGGCCCAGAGCAGGCCATAGCGAGGAAAATAAGGGAGCAATATCCAGCTTAGCAGAATAAACAAAGCCACCAGGCTGAGCGGATAGCCATAAAGACGTCCTAACTGAAAGTGACTGTTACCCAGAATAAGACCGCTATACATTGAGCCAATGACATAACATAGCGTTACCAGAAACAGATACACGATATGCTGCGGTTCCCAATTCACCAGCGCCATGGCCAGCATACTGATATTACCGGTCATATGGGAAACGGATTGGTGCAGGACGGTAATCAGACCGAGTACATTAATCATGCCGGCATTCACGGCAAGAAAAAATGCACCCAGATGAATCCAGATGGGTAAACGCTGTAATGGCATAACAACATCAATGGCTAAACATATTGTTTAATTAATATAAAATCAATTTGATGCGCGGTCTACTGCTGTCGTGAACAAAACGTCAGTCGATGAATTTAGCGCGGTTTCAGTAGAATCCTGTAATACACTGATTACCATACCAATTGCAACAACTTGCATGGCAATGTCTGAAGAAATACCAAACAGGCCACATGCGACCGGAATCAATAGCAATGAACCACCGGCAACACCAGAAGCCCCGCATGCCGAGATTGCAGCCACCACCGAAAGAATCAGCATGGTGGTAAAATCGACATTAATTCCCAAAGTATTCACGGCAGCCAATGACAATACGGTAATAGTGACAGAAGCACCAGCCATGTTGATTGCAGCACCGAGAGGTATTGCAATACTTGCAGTCGATTCTTTGACACCTAAACGTTTTGCCAGATCCAGGTTTACTGGAATATTGGCTGCCGAACTACGGGTAAAGAAAGCAGTAATACCACTTTCTCGCAAACAAGTGAACACCAGTGGATATGGGTTATTACGCGTGATTAAGGCAACCAGAAGCGGATTAATGACCAGAGCCACAAAGACCATGGTTCCGAGCAACACGGCAAGTAAATGCACGTAACTGGTCAGCGTTTCGAGGCCAGACTCAGCAAAAGTCACTGCAACCAGACCAAAAATACCTACAGGCGCAAAACTGATAACAAGACGAATGACATAATTCACCGCAAAGGCTGCATCATTCAAAAGTGTCTTGGTTGTATCTGATGCATGACGGAAAGCAATACCTAAGGCTACTGACCAAGCCAGGATACCAATAAAGTTAGCTTCAGCAATGGCAACCACCGGATTAGCGACAAAACTGAGCAGCAAATTTTTCAGAATTTCTACCAGACTGCCAGGTGGCTGCAAGTCAGTTTGTGTAGCGATATCCAGGAACAGTGTACTTGGGAATAAAATACTCGCAACCACAGCGCTGAGTGCAGCAAGGAACATACCAACCGCATACATTATCATAATCGGCCTGATAGCAGAGTTAGACTGACCCACCTTAAAATTCGCGATAGAAGCTAACACTAAAATGAAAACCAGAATCGGTGCAACAGATTTCAAGGCTTTAATAAACAGGTCGCCCAGTAGGCTTAATGAGGGAGCAACTTCGGGAAATACCACAGCCACAGCCACGCCTAAAATAATGGCGATGATGATTCGAGAGACTAAGCTCATGCGCGTAAGGGCAGAAAACATAAGGTTGCCTTGTGAAAATTACGAGGGCGAAATGGGGAAAAAAGTCGTGCTATTTTATACTTAAATTAAACAGGGCTTCGACTATATTTTCATATTAAAGTCAAACTATTGATATTATTAATATATTCTAAAGTTAACTGGTTTTAGATATTGTTTTTTTTGAAGAAAAAATCTGCACATGATGGATAAATCATCTCGGAGAAAATTTTATAGATGAAATAAATATCAATTTCAGACCAAGAAATTCAAATTATATTTGAAAATTCATAAAAGACATGAACTCATGTCCGCTTTATATAGCCGGGCATGAGTGAAAGTCTAAGTGATCCTAAATTGTATAATCTTTATGCTGCTCAAAGATCTCTGGCGCCAGATCTCGAATCGCCTGAAAATGTGTCAGATAAATCCGGCCACTCAGATGCTTCATCAATCTGGACGCCTGCAGTTTATCCATCACCGGGCCTTTGACTTCTGCGAAATGCAGGTGAATATCCAGTTTGGCCAATTCAGCATTTAAATCTTCCAGCATTTCCAGAGCACTCAGATCAATGGCACTGATACTGGAACAGTTTAAAATCACGTGTTGTAGCTTGTCATTCAGGCTGATCTCATTGATCAGATAACCTTTGAAGTTATTGGCATTCAGAAACGATAGATTTTCATCAATCCGCAGTGACAGTACCCGATCTGAGGTAATGACCTGATGGCGCTGAATATTGCGAAAATGCTGGGTTCCTTCAACTAGACCCACGACTGCAATATGCGGCCGGCTGATGCGCCATAACATCAGCACAAAAGTTGATACAATTCCAATCAGCAAACCAGTAGAAATGTCAATCAGCACCACGCCCAGAAAAGTAATCCACATGGCAAGACCATCTGCTTTGGAATAACGCCAGGCATCAACGAATGGCTGAAAGTTAACCAGTTTCCAGATTGATACAATAATTGTGGCGGCCAGAATCGTCAGGGGCAGATCTTCAAAAAATCCGGTAAAGAACAGGCTGACAAAAATAATCAGAATTGAAGATAAAACACCAGCCATAGGGGATTTGGCACCGGCATCAGCATTCACCACAGTCCGTGACAGGCTGCCCGTTACCGGAAAGGCTGAGCTTACGCCTGCACTGATATTGGCCAGGCCGAGCGCGATCAGTTCCTGATTACTATCTAGATGGCTGCGCTGCTGCAATGCAGTGGCTTGCGCAATCGAAAGTGATTCTACAAAGCTGATCATGGCGATCATGCTGGCACCAGGCAACAAGGTCATGACCAGTTCCCAGTTCCAGTGTGGAAAGGATAAAGGTGGAAAACCGGATGGAATTGCACCGACAGTTTTAATGCCATAAATCTTTAAATCCAGAAATACAATTGCAGCAATGCCGAGACACACCAGAATCAGGGGTACCGCCCGGACCAGAAAATCTGTAGGACCAATCCGGCTTTGTACAGCCTGAGATTTTAATAACTTGGGCAGATAGATCAGCAGACTGATAGACAGCAGGCCGAAAATCAGGCTAGGAAGGTGCAATAGCGGGAAGTATTGCAACAAGCTACTGACAAACTCCGGAATATTATTGGCTTTTAAGGGGAGGTCAACCAAAAACTTTAACTGGCCAAAAGCAATGAGCAATGCTGATGCAATGATGAAACTTTGAATCACGGGATGACTGATTAGCTGGATCAGAAAACCAAAACGGAATACGCCTAAAAGCAGGGAGATAATGCCAACCATCAGTGCCAATAACATTGCAGCTTCGATATAGACCGGGGAACCCACTTCAAACAAGGGATTAAGCGTGGCGAAGGTCATCATGGAAATGATAGCCACCGGGCCGATTGACAAAGTCGAACTACCACCGAGCAAAGCATAAATGATCATCGGCAGAATGCTGGCATACAAACCCATGATCGGTGGCAAGCCTGCAAGCATGGCATAGGCCATCCCTTGGGGCACCAGCATCGCCACTACAATCAGGGCAGCCAGTACATCGGATTTAAATTTGACTGGCGTATAGTGGCTTAACCAGGCCCAGGCAGGGAGTTTATGCAGAATTTTAGACTTGGAATTTGGCATAAAAAGGTCTAAATCACAAATATAGATATATTATGCACAAATTCTGCTAAGAAGTCTTAGCTGTTCTAAATATGTGATGATTCATATTTAGAATCATCGGAACAAGTCACATTGCATCTAAAAATCTGGAATTCTGATTTTTATAATGTAAAACACCCTTAATGTCTAAAATTTAAATAACCATTAATTTACCTTATTGCTGCAATATAATTGGTAAAGTGTATTTAAGACGACAATCAAATTTTGGTCTTTAATTGAATAATAAATCTGTTTGCCATTACGCCGGGTATGGACTACATCACTTTTACGCAGCATCATCAGCTGCTGGGAGAGCGTAGGCTGTTTGATTTCAGTCATTTGCTCGATTTCTGAAACATTCAGTTCCGCTTGTGACAGATGGCATAAAATGAGAAGACGGTCAGTATTGGCCAGAGATTTTAAAATGCCGACGACCTGTTCTGCTGAATTGCGCATGGTCGTGATTTCAAAATCGGTTTTCATTCAATATATCCATTATAAAGTTACAGCCAGTCAATTATACGGGGCTGGGTCCTTAATACATTGCTAAAAACAGTTAAGTTTTATGGTTTTTAATGAATTGAATTATCAATTAAAATTATATTTTAAATATTGATAGATAAGATAAATTTATTGCAGCATGTGAGAAGCATTTTAGTTCTCATTCGTGCAATGAAGTGCAAGTTTCATCAAACATCTACAAAGCACAAAAATGCTTGTATGATGTTTAAATGACTTGAACCAATAACATCAGGGATATCATCATGAGTACAGATTCAGCTTTTCCAGTACCGAGTAATCTAGGTATAGCGGTTTATAGTAATAATGCAGAGGCGATTGGAAATACACCACTTGTTCGCATTAATCGTGTGATTTCAGGTCCAGCCAATGTACTTGCAAAAATTGAGAGCCGTAATCCTGCATTTTCAGTAAAGTGTCGTGTGGGTGCAGCACTAGTTGCTGATGCAGAAAAGTCAGGCAAACTCAAGCCGGGGATGCATATTGTGGAGCCAACCAGTGGCAACACTGGGATTGCACTGGCTTTCGTTGCTGCAGCCAAAGGCTATGATATTACTTTGACCATGCCATCGAGCATGAGTATTGAGCGCCGTAAAGTGGTCAAAGCGCTAGGTGCTAATCTGGTACTGACAGATCCGGCTAAAGGCATGAAAGGGGCAGTAGAAGAAGCACAACGTCTAGTCAATGAGAACCCTGAACTGTACTACCTGCCACAGCAGTTTGAAAACCCGGCCAATCCAAAAATTCACGAAGAAACCACAGGACCAGAAATCTGGGAAGCAACCGGTGGTAATGTGGACATTCTAGTTGCTGGTGTAGGCACCGGCGGTACCATTACCGGGGTTTCACGTTATTTTGAAAAAGTGAAAAACAAGCCTTTATATTCAGTGGCGGTGGAACCTGCTGAATCTGCAATTATTGGTCAGGCGAAGCGTGGTGAAACCCTAACCCCTGGACCACACAAAATTCAGGGTATCGGCGCCAACTTCATTCCAGGTAATCTGGAGCTGGACCTGGTCGATGAAGTGATTGCCATTAATAGCGCAGAAGCAGTTGAATGGGCACGTAAAACTGCCGCTCAAGAAGGTATCCTTGTGGGAATTTCATGTGGTGCAGCGATGGCAGCAGCGGCCCAGGTGGCTGCTCGTCCTGAAAATGCCGGCAAGAATATTGTGGTGATTTTGCCAGACGGCGGTGAACGCTACCTGTCTTCAATCCTGTTTGAAGATATTTCGGCTGACTAGAGTCCGGTACATTTTAGATCAAAAGTATCGCCATAAAAGCCCGACGTTATGTTCGGGCTTTTTATTGAGCTACATGCCTTCATATAAGGAGAAATAAAGAATTTATCCCAAAACCTTGACCTTACCATAATGGTAATGTTTAAGCTATGGGATAGGTAGTGAATGGGCGAATGGAGAACACGGAATGAATATATCAGCGACTCCCCGGTTGCATGAACAACAGGTGCAGATTAGCGGTATGACCTGTGCCTCCTGTGTAGCTCGGGTGGAAAAAGCCTTAAAAAAAATTGAAGGCGTGGTCGAGGCATCTGTCAACCTGTCGACTGAAAAAGCTTTTATTAAAAGCCAGCAGCCGATTGCTGCCGCTGCGCTGGTTCAAGCAATTGAAAAATCCGGTTTCGATGTGCCGACGCAACAGTTTGATTTGAATATTGAAGGCATGACCTGTGCATCCTGTGTGGCTCGCGTAGAAAAAGCACTCAAAAAAGTGGAAGGCGTTCTGGATGCACAAGTGAATCTGGCCACTGAAAAGGCGCATGTGAGTGCGATCAATTCTGTGCCATTGTTTAAACTAACTCAGGCAGTGCAAAAAGCTGGGTTTGATCTTCAGACTGACCGGATTGAACTTGCCATAGAAGGCATGACTTGTGCTTCATGTGTAGCACGAGTCGAAAAAGCTTTATTGAAAGTAGAAGGTGTCAGCGAAGCACAGGTTAATCTGGCCACCGAAACTGCCTGGGTGAAAGCCTCACATTCTCAGATTCCGGCATTGATTGCTGCTGTGGAGAAAGCTGGTTATCAAGCCACACTAAAATCCGGTACCGATCTCTCAGCAGAGAATCATGTGGCTTTTCAGGAAAAGAAAGCCAATGAAACTGCACAGCTGAAACGCGATTTATGGTTGGCACTTGTTCTGGCAATTCCCGTATTTATTCTGGAAATGGGTTCACATCTGATCCCAGCTTTTCATCACTGGATTACCCATATACTGGGAACACAAAACAGCTGGTACATCCAGTTTGTATTGACCACCCTGGTACTGCTGATTCCAGGACGACGTTTTTATCAGCATGGTATTCCGGCATTATTACGTTTGGCACCAGATATGAATTCTCTGGTCGCAGTCGGAACTATTGCAGCTTATGGATTTTCCTGTATTGCGACCTTTTTTCCGCAGCTATTACCGCAGTCGACCGTGCATGTGTATTTCGAAGCGGCTGCCGTCATTGTTACGCTGATCTTGCTGGGGCGTTATCTGGAGGCCAAAGCCAAAGGGAAAACTTCAGAAGCGATTCAGTATCTGGTCGGTTTGCAGCCGAAAACAGCCCGAGTACAACAAAATAATCACTGGGTTGATCTGGCTATTGCTGATGTGCAACAAGGGATGCTGATTGAAATCCGTCCGGGTGAAAAAGTTGCTGTCGATGGTGAAGTTGTTAGCGGGCAAAGTTATATCGATGAAGCCATGATTAGTGGTGAACCCTTACCTGTGGCCAAACAGGTTGGCGATCAGGTCGTGGGTGGTACAGTAAACCAGAATGGAACCTTGCAAATCAAGGCCACTGCGGTCGGACAGGATTCGGTGCTGGCACAGATTATTCAAATGGTAGAACAGGCGCAAGGCTCAAAATTGCCGATTCAGGCCGTAGTCGATAAAGTAACCTTATGGTTTGTACCTGCGGTCATGGCGCTAGCGGCCTTGACCTTTGTGGTATGGTTCCTGTTTGGGCCTGAGCCGAATCTGACCTACGCATTGGTAAATGCAGTTGCTGTACTGATTATTGCCTGTCCATGTGCGATGGGGCTGGCGACTCCTACCTCGATTATGGTCGGAACTGGACGTGCAGCAGAACTGGGCGTGCTGTTTCGTAAGGGCGAAGCATTGCAGTTGTTGCAACAAACCAAAGTCGTCGCACTGGATAAAACCGGAACCTTAACTGAGGGAAAACCGCTGTTGACCGACTTTGAAGTTACGGCAGATTTTAATCAGCAGGAGGTATTGCAACTCGTCGCTTCAGTGGAGGCTAAATCTGAACATCCAATTGCCCATGCCATTGTTCAGGCTGCCCGTGAGCAAGAACTGGAACTGAGTGAAGTGACCGATTTTGATTCCATCACTGGTGCAGGGGTCAAAGCACAGGTTGCCGGTCAGCAGCTGCATATCGGTGCAGAACGTCTGATGCAGGACTTGGGTCTAAATATTGATCTGTTTAAGTCTGCTGCACAAAAACTCGGTGCTCAGGGCCGCAGTCCATTATATGTGGCAATTGATCAGAAACTGGCTGCGATTATTGCCGTCGCCGATCCGATTAAACCAACTACTTATAGTGCGATTCAGGCCTTGCATGACCAAGGCCTCAAAGTAGCGATGATTACGGGTGATAATCAGCATACCGCGCAGGCGATCGCCAAACAGCTGAAAATCGATCAGGTGATTGCCGAAGTCTTGCCGCATGAAAAAGTCGATGCAGTACGTCAACTCCAGCAGCAATATGGTGTGCTCACTTTTGTTGGAGATGGAATCAATGATGCACCGGCACTGGCCCAGGCCGATGTTGGTATGGCGATTGGTACCGGCACCGATGTCGCGATTGAGGCGGCCGATGTCGTATTGATGTCAGGCAATTTACAGCATGTGGCGACAGGCATCGGCTTGAGTCAGGCCACTATGCGCAATATCAAACAGAATCTGTTTTGGGCCTTTGTCTATAATATTGCCTTAATTCCGATTGCCGCAGGTGTGCTGTATCCGTTTTGGGGTATTCTGTTATCGCCAATGTTTGCCGCAGGCGCAATGGCATTGTCCTCCGTGTTTGTCGTTAGCAATGCCTTGAGATTAAAGGCTTATCAACCGGTGCAGTTTAAGGAGTCAGCGTGATGAATATTGGCCAAGCCGCAAAACGCTCCGGCATTTCTGCGAAAATGATCCGATATTATGAAGAAATTGGCTTGTTGCCCGCTCCGAAACGAAGCGATGCAGGCTATCGGGTTTATACTGATGCGGACATTAAGACCTTAAGTTTTATTCAGCATGCACGTGAACTGGGATTTTCATCGGAGCAGATGAAAGAACTGCTCGGCCTGTGGCTGAACAGCTCACGCCAGAGCAGCGAGGTCAAACAGCTGGCTCAAAAGCATATCCAGTTTTTGCAACAGAAAATTGCCGATATGCAGCATATGCTGATGATATTACAGCAATCGGTGGAGCAATGTGCCGGCAATGAACAGTCCGATTGCCAGATTTTAAAACAGATTGAACAAGGTGTCGGAACTGAGCAGCAATGACATGCGCTGTATTCACATCAATTTTTAAATCGATCCTATGGAGCTAAACATGAAATTCCGTATTGAAAACATGACTTGTGGTGGCTGCGCACGCAGTGTCACTGCCACAATTAAAGATCTGGATGAAAATGCCACAGTAAATATTGACGTAGCCAGCAAACTGGTTGAGGTTGAATCGAGTGTGAGCGAATCCGAGATTGTTGCAGCTTTAACTGAAGATGGTTTTCCACCTGTGGCAGCCTGATGTTGATCAGATGAGATGACATAAAATATTTTTATAGACTCATACTCTTGAATAAAAAAATGCCTGAGTAAATCAGGCATTTTTTATTCAGATCATTATACCGACGAAATTTTATCCGGGGTCATGAGTGCCTGATTAATATACAGCTTGATCAGACGTTCGCGTGAACCAATTGCTTTTTGATAATTGCTTGAATTTAATAACAGTGAGGCACCATAGGTCACAGTCCAGATATAAGATAAATAATCCCGAATCGACATGGCGCTTTCTAAAGCAACCAGATAATCATGAGTGATATCTTTAATCCGGAGAATCCGTTCTTCACGAATACGATAAAGCTCCTGAAATAAATCTTTTAGATTCTTTTCATTATTGGTTAAACGCTCTTCGATGACATGCAACAGAATGGTCCGGTTGGAATTAAGCATGTGATAGAGCATATATTGTGAAACATAATTTTTAATATCATTATTATGCTTTTCTGATATTTCAAGAATTCTTTTTTCATTGAGAATAATTAATTCTAAATATAACTGGTTCTTGCTTTTAAAATGCTTGTAGATGGTTCCTTTGGCAATATCCAGTTCACTGGCGAGTTCACTCAAGGTGATGTCCTGATTATTGTCAAGCAGCAAACTCTCTGCCATGTTCAGGATCTTCTCTTTACGAAGAAGGAAGTTCTGCTGTCTTACAGTCATCATCTTCTTGGTCCATACTTTTTGAAAAACAACCTTCCAAGAATATGCAATTTTGCACGTGATTACTATAAAACTAAGGTCGTGATATTTATCTTATTTTGTATATTTATGCAGCAACTGCTGGCAAATAAAAATAGGCAGGGTGACAAGCTCAAAATATTGTCAAGAAAATTGAACCCTAGAGATCAACTTTGCTAAATAAAATTCCATTTCCAGTATATTTATTTTATTGTTTCAGCGCACCAAGCTAAATCCTTTGACGGTATTAAGCCCGCATTCATCAGGGTTTTGCGCAGAATACAGAGCAATATTAAGCTGACATATTCAGTAGATTATACTGGACAAGAAGATGTGAGTTTCAAAGCAGTTTTATGAGTCACTTTATTATTCACTGTTGAATGAATTTGATATCAGGATTTTGCAATTGTCTGCAGTAAATCTAATCAAAATCAGAAAATACCTGGCAACAGGATTGAGTATCACCATTTTAGGAAGTTGAAAATGCCGATTTATAATGCGCCGCTGAAAGACATGGAATTTATTTTAAATGATGTATTTCAGGCTGAACAATTTTGGCAAGGTAACGAAAATCTTGCACATCTCGATATGGCGACTGCAAATGCGGTTCTGGAAGAAATGGCAAAATTTTCAAAAAATGTCATTCTGGATCTGAATCGTCCTGCAGATGAAGAGGGTGGTGCTCAGTTTAACAATGGGGTGGTGACGACACCCAAAGGTTTTAAAGAAGCGTTCAGACAGTTTGCCGAAGGTGGCTGGGTAGGCTTGGGTGCTCCTGAAGAATGGGGCGGACAAAACATGCCGAAGATGCTCACGGTTCTGGCGGATGAAATGATCTGGAGCACCAATCCATCTTTCATGCTTTACCCGCTATTAACGGTGGGTGCAGGTATGGCCATCAATGACCGTGCATCCCAGGAACAGAAAGAAACCTATTTACCAAAATTCTATACGGGTGAATGGTCGGGCACCATGTGCCTGACTGAACCACATTCCGGCACAGATCTTGGCATTATCAAGACTAAAGCTGAACCGAATGAAGATGGTTCATACAATATTACCGGCACCAAAATTTTTATTACCAGCGGTGAGCATGATCTGAGTGAAAATATCATTCATCTGGTGCTGGCAAAAACTCCGAATGCACCAGCAGGTTCACGTGGTATTTCCCTGTTTATTGTACCGAAATTCCTGGTCAATGCAGATGGATCACTGGGTGCGCGTAATGCAGTATCTGCCGGTTCAATCGAACATAAAATGGGAATTAAAGGCTCGGCGACCTGCGTCATGAACTTTGACGGCGCCAAAGGCTATATGGTTGGCAATGAAAATGAAGGTCTGGCCGGCATGTTCGTGATGATGAACTACGAACGTTTATCTATGGGAATTCAGGGCATTGGTGCAGCAGAATTTGCCTACCAGAATGCGGCACAATATGCGACGGACCGTTTACAGGGCCGTGCATCAACTGGTGCAAAATCTCCAGAAAAACCAGCCGATTCAATTCTGGTGCATGGCGATGTACGTCGTATGCTGCTCAATGTGCGTGCCAACAATGAAGCTTCACGTGCGTTTGCGGTGTATGTAGGTCAACAACTGGATATTACCAAATACTCAACCGATCCTGAAGCCGTGCGTAAAGCGACTGACCGTGTGGCGCTGTTAACGCCAATCGCCAAAGCTTATTTGACCGACAAGGCACTGGATTCTGCACTGGAATCACAAATGTGCTTTGGTGGTCATGGCTATATCCGTGAATGGGGCATGGAACAGTGTATTCGTGACCTGCGTATTTCACAGATTTATGAAGGCACCAATGGCGTGCAGGCAATTGACCTGATTGGCCGTAAAACCACCAAATGTAATGGGGCTTATATCGCAGAATATATTGCTGAAATCCGTGAATTTGCCCAAGGCCTGGATGATGCATTAGCAGTTAAAGCTGCCACCTTGGAAACCTGCCAGCAACTTGAAGACATCACCAGATTTATCGTCGAGCAGTCTAAACTGAACCCTGATTTTGCCAACTCGATTGCTGTCGATTATTTACATGCGGTTGGGCTGCTTAGCTTTGTCTATATGTATGCGCGGATTAGTAAAGCCGCTGCAGCCAAAGACGACAGCTACTTCCAGAATAAACTGGTACTGGCCAATTACTATGTTGCCAAAGTCCTTCCGGATTTAAGTGCACGAATCCAACGTATTCAGGCGGGTGCGGAACTGGTGATGCAGTTGCCTGAAGACTATTTTACCGCACAGGCTTAACCCGCAATGATTGCGAAGGACCAGCCCTACAGCGCTTTGGCTATGTAGGGTTGATAACAATGATGAAAAAGGATGAAACTAAAATGATCGTAATTGTAGATGCAGTACGTACCGCGATGGGCGGTTTTCAAGGTTCACTTTCAAGCTGTACCGCGCCGGATTTGGGTGCTGTGGTGATCAAGGAAGCAGTGGCACGTGCAGGTCTGTCGGTCAATGATATTGATGAAGTGATTATGGGCTGCGTACTGCCAGCCGGCTTAAAGCAGGGCCCGGCACGTCAGGCCATGCGCCAGGCGGGTCTACCTGATTCCACCGGGGCGACCACGATTAATAAAATTTGTGGTTCAGGCATGAAGGCGGTGATGCAGGCAGCAGATGCAATCAAGGCCGGTTCAGCAGAGATTGTGGTTGCAGGTGGTATGGAATCGATGTCAAACGCACCATATTTAATGGACAAGGCACGGGCCGGATTCCGTATGGGGCATGGAAAAGTCATTGACCATATGTTCCAGGAAGGTCTGGAAGATGCGGAAACCGGCCTGTCTATGGGAATCCTTGCTCAGGAAATGGCGGATAAAAAAGGCTATACCCGTGAGCAGCAGGATGACTATGCAATTGGTTCCTTAAATAAAGCCGTGACCGCCGTTCAGCAAGGCTTCTTTAAAGATGAAATCGTACCGGTCACTGTCAGTAGCCGTAAAGGCGATGTCGTGGTAGAACAGGATGAACAGCCTTTAAATGCCAAGGCTGACAAAATTCCAACCTTACGTCCAGCTTTCAAAAAGGATGGAACAATTACTGCGGCAAATGCCAGCTCCATTTCTGATGGTGCTTCGGCACTGGTGATTACCTCGAGTGAAATTGCCGCGCAGCGCAACTTAAAGCCGCTGGCTAATATTGTGGCCTATGCCAGCCATTCGCAGCATCCATCAGAATTCACCATTGCACCAGTGGGCGCGATTGAAAAAGTCTTGCAAAAAACGGGTTGGGATGCTCAGGACGTAGACCTTTGGGAAATTAATGAAGCTTTTGCCATGGTGACCATGTTAGCAATAGATGCTTTTAAACTTGATCCAGCAAAAGTGAACGTTAATGGTGGGGCATGTGCGCTTGGTCATCCCCTAGGTTCTTCCGGTTCCCGAATTATTGTGAGCTTGATTCATGCCTTAAAGCGTACTGGTGGCAAGAAAGGCATTGCAGCACTGTGTATTGGCGGTGGGGAAGCAACAGCGATTGCTGTAGAACTGATTTAAGTCTTTTCATAATTGCATGATCATATGCTCAAAGTAGCAAACTTAAATATTTTTTGAATTAGACCACAATGCTTCTGGTACGCCAGGAGCAGGCGTCTCTTTATTTTTAATTTTTGAGAATTTTTATGAACGGTTTAGAGCGTATTCGTTTGCTCGCATTACAAGATAAAGTAGTACCTGTAGAAAAAGCACTACAATTGATTCAAGACGGTGATGTAATTGGTTTGAGCGGGTTTGGCGGCGCCGGCGAGGTGAAAACTGTGCCTTTGGCATTGGCTGAATATGCCCGGCAGCATCCGATCCGTATTACCTTGGCGACAGGTGCAAGTCTGGGGAACCGGATTGATGGGAAACTGAATGAAGCTAACGTTATAACCCGCCGTTATCCTTATCAGGCTGATCCTTCTTTACGTCAGGCCATCAATAATGGTGAAGTGATGTATATCGATCAGCATCTTTCTGAACTGGCAGACAATATCCGTCATAAAAACCTGCCGGCGATTAATGTAGCTATAATTGCCGCAACGGCCATTACTGAAGATGGCCAGATTATTCCGACCGGTTCTTGTGGAAACTCGGCGAATTTCATCGAAATGGCAGATCGGGTCATTGTTGAAATTGATACAACAGTTAATCCGGTGCTAGAAGGCGTACATGATATTTATTTGCCTAAAACCCGTCCAAACCGTGGTCCGATTCCTTTGACGCAAGCCAGTGACAAGATAGGTACAATCGGAATCCATGTTGCACCTGAAAAAATTGCTGCGATTGTCATTAATGAGATTCCGGATACTTCTTTCGCAATGGATGAGCCGGATGAAGAAACACTGGCGATTGCCAGCCACTTAATTCAATTCTTTGAAAATGAAGTCGCCGCAGGACGATTACCTGAAAATCTGGGGCCGCTGCAGTCCGGAGTAGGTTCCGTGGCAAATGCCGTATTTGCAGGTTTTGAACATTCTAATTTCAACCATCTGGAAATGTATTCTGAAGTCCTGCAAGACTGTACTTTCCAGCTTATCGATTCAGGAAAAATGACCTTTGCTTCTGGTTGTTCCATGACCCTGAGCGATGAATGTGCGGCACGGGTGATGAAGAATTTTGATCAGTACAAAGATAAAATTGTCTTACGCCCGCAAGAACTTTCCAACAACCCTGAGCTGATTCGCCGTCTGGGTATAATTGCAATCAATACCGCACTGGAGTTTGATATTTACGGGAATGTGAATTCAACCCATGTCGCTGGCACCAAGATGATGAATGGTATTGGCGGCTCAGGTGATTTTACCCGTCATGCACATATTGCGATTTTTGTGACTAAATCCTATGCCAAAGGTGGTGCGATTTCGTCTGTGGTTCCACTGGTGAGCCATACAGATCATACTGACCATGACGTGGATATTCTGGTAACAGAGCAAGGTTTGGCCGATCTGCGCGGATTGGCACCACGTGAACGTGCCCGCAAGATTATCGATATTTGTGCTCATCCCGATTATCGCAAAAGTCTGAATGATTACTTTGAGCGCGCCTGTGCACATGGTGGTCAAACACCGCATTTGTTAAATGAAGCTTTGTCCTGGCATGCCCAGTTTGAAGAAACCGGTTCAATGAAAACGGCTTAATTGGTTTAATTATAGTAATTTCAAAACAAAGCCCGTCATTTACTACGGGCTTTGTAATATGAGTGATATGGAACGAGAAATTTAGGTTTACAGGTAATTGGTCAGGCTATTTGAAAACTTTTTCCAGCACATGCCGGTGAATAAATCGTAGCTTGTCTTTAACTGTTTCGTTCAACTTGAACGGGTAGGCATCTTCCAAGCCCATACAACGGTTTAAGGCATTCAGATTAAAAGTCAGGGTAATCCAGTTTTTAAGGATATGTTCAAAGTCCTGCCCACCAATCGGGCATTCTTTAAAATTCATGCTGGCCAGATAACTGCCATTGCCCTCAACACGAAGACCACCATAATAGGCAGTTTCCAGGGTTTCCATCATATGCAGATAATGCGCCCAGGTTTCTGCCCAGTCTTCCCAGGGATGGGCTGTAGCATAAGCACTGATGTACTTTTCCTGCCAGTTGATCGGCGCACCTTTGTTATAATGGCGTTCAAGTGCTTTGCCATAATTTTGCCGTTCATCCCCGAAATAATGGCGGAATTCATCGAGCAGCTCTGGGTGCATATGCTGCATGATGGCAAAATAATAATGTCCGCTTTCATGACGAAAATGACCTAATAGCGTCCGGTAGTTTTCACCCATATTCACGCGTGTGGTTTCCCGATAAACCACATCAGCCTCAATTGCATTTAAGGTAATGATCCCGTTGGCATGACCAATTAAAACAGGTTGGTCTTCCTGAGGCAGCAGGAAATCAAATCGCAGACCAAATGGATCATCCTCTGACTTTTTAGGCCGTGGCATCATGTTCATGCGCTGAGCCAAATACAGGAAACGGCGTTTGGCTTCTTCCAGCCGAAACCAGTAAATCAGGTTCTCTGAATTTTCCAGATCAGGAATGACATGGGTGAGCTGACAGGATTCACAAAACTCCTCGTCCTCATCGCTGGGAATCATCCAGTTACATACTTGATATTGAACGTAATTATGACAGGGTTTATAGCTGGTATGCTGGTAGTTCTTGGCAATTGGCACCCATCGTTCAGCACTCTGTTTTTCGAATGCACACAGATCTTTTTCCGAAGCAACATAACCGATCGGTGACAGACAATGATCACAAACTGATTTGTAAAAAAACAGCTGTTGCTTGCAGACAGCACATTCAAAATGTTTCATTAAACTCCCTGCAGGGAAGCGAACGACCTCAAATGTTTATCTTTGATGAACACCAAGAAAAGTTCAGAATGCCTACCTAAATTTCTTCCTGATAAAGAAATATCATAAAAATTTCATCGAAAATTCTATATGGATGAATTGTAAAGACAGGCTGCCTGATATTAAATGAAGCTTGGTTTTAATCAGAAAAGTATAGTTAAACAAGCTTTTAAATAAATGGATTTTTAAATAGAGTGAGTTGCCGTCTTGAAAATACGGACAAGGCGCAGAGAAGGATATTACCGAATATTCAGACCGGTTTTTAAATTTGGGGAAGTCCATTCAAGAACAGCCATAGCAGCTAACTTTTAAGAATAAAAACTTTTTAATGTGGACAAGCTAATAAAGAGGAATTTAAAAAAACATGAAAATCAGAAAAGCCACTATTCAGGATACTTGTGCCATTGTCGATGTGATTGCACCCTTTGTCGATGCCGTAATCAGTTCAGAAGAGGGTCGCCAGCGCTTTCAGCCTGAGATGATCCAGACCATTTTTGAGCGTCCGGACATTCATTATTTTGTGGCAGAAATCGATCATCAGGTGATAGGTGTCGTTGCTTATATGGAACCTGCACACTTCATGCATTTTTTCCTGAACCAAGCCTATCAGGGGCAGGGTTATGGCCGGCAAATGTGGCGCTTTTTAGAAAGCAAAATCCGCTGTCAAGGCCATTCAAGTATTACGGTAAAATCCAGTCTTTATGCCTTGGATATTTACAAGTGCTTTGGTTTTGTGGAAACGGGAAAATACACGGAAGAACATGGAATCCGTTTTATCCCGATGCGAAAGGATTATCCGGATTGTTAAAAGCGGAATGAAAGGCCATCAGGCACATTTTTATATTCCAAAATTTTTCCCAAAGAATGGCCATTTTCTGACTGTTTTATAGGTGGTTTCACCTATAGCAATGTGCCATTTAGCTAAATTTTCTCCAGACAAACACCTAGAGTATTGCGCAGTTTCAGCTAGCCATCTTCAGGTTTTACCTATCTAAACACAGATTCGTCCTTATATTTCCCTGCCATGTTTCAGGTCTAGATTAAGTCATACGCTTGAGGCTTCAAAAGCCCTGCAAATAAACTTTGAAGACTAGGGGAAAGCTGTAAATGCTAAGCAAATATCTGAAATCAGTGGTATTCACCACAAGCCTGATCAGCTGTGCACCGTTCGCATTTGCAGCTGAAAATGGTGGTAGTGCCTATCCAGATGGCACAGAAAGTTTCCTAGGGGGTGCAATGCCACCTCCAGGTACTTACTTAGTGAGCTACAACCAGTTCTATTCAGCAGACAAATTCAAAAATGATCATCCGGTATTTGATGATTTCAAACTGGATACCTTTGCCACCGTCGCGCGTGGTGTGTATGTCAGCGACAAGACCTTTCTAGGTGCAACGTGGGGTATGCATGCATTTCTGGTTTATGCCAATGCGGACATCACTTTGGGCGGTGGACAAGATGAAAAAACTGCACTGGGTGATGTGATTATCGATCCATTCCTGCTGGGCTGGCACAAAGGTGACTGGCATGTGGCAACGGGTGTCGATTTCTATATCCCAATCGGTTCATATAACAAAAACCGCCTCGCCAATATTGGGCGTAACTACTACACCATTCAACCGATTGTTTCCGCAACTTATCTGAACCAGCAAGGCATCGAAGTCAGCACTAAGTGGATGTATGACATCAACTTTGAAAACAAAGACACCAGTTATGAGTCAGGTAATGCCTTGCATGTGGATTATATCGTTGCCAAGCACATGGGACCATTAGCGGTCGGTCTAGGTGGTTATGTACATCGCCAGCTTGAAGGTGACTCCGGTGAAGGGGCCGTGCTAGGCGATTTCAAGGCAAAAGCAGCCAGTATCGGTCCGCAAGTGCGCTACCAATTTTCTAAAGGTGTCGCAGTTGCCGCCAAATACCAGAAAGAATTTGATGTAGAAAACCGACCAGAAGGTCAGAAATTCGCACTTGATATCACAGTTCCATTTTAAACAGACAGTTATTTAAAACTATAGGGGTAATACGATGAAGATTGAAAACCAAGACTATGCAGCAGGCAGCACCAACGCAGTGGACTATCTGCTGGTCAATGAATTTTCGGGCGGTATTGTCGGTCCAAGCCAACGCATGCTTGGCCCACTGAAAAATGGCGGAACCTTAAAAACCGGTACGCCTCCGGGCTGTTGGGGTCCAATGATTACCCCTGCATTCCAGGGTGGTCATGAAGTGACATTGCCTGTGTTTATTGAAGGTGCAGAAGTCGGTGATGCGGTTGCACTTAAAATCAAAAAAATGAAAGTGACTTCGATTGCGACATCTTCAGGGGTGATGAGCTTCGTTGAAGGACGTTACCACGGCGACCCGTTTGTGGCGAAATACTGTAGCGCATGTGGTACAGAACAGCCGGCAAGCTATGTTGAAGGCATTGGTGAAGATGCCATCCGTTGCAAAAACTGTGATGCAGAAGTCAGTGCTTTTGAGTTTTCACACGGTTATGTGATCGTGCTGGATGAAGAAAACAAAGTGAGTTTGACGGTCAATCAGGAGATTGCCAACAAACTTGCCGGCAATGCCAATGAACTGTCTGCACTACCTGAACATGCAGCTCAACACTCAATCTTATCACTGGCTCGTGCCGATATGCCGGGAGTCGCAGCGCATATGCGTCCATTCCTTGGCAACATCGGAACCACGCCATCACGTGATCTACCTGACTCACATAACTGTCATGACTTTGGTCAGTACCTGATTAATGCACCGCACAAATTTGGCATGACGGAAGAAGAACTGCTTGCAGCAAAAACCGATGGCCATATGGATACCAACTCAATCCGTCCGGGTTGTATCTTGATCTGTCCGGTTAAAGTGCCAGGCGCCGGTGTGTACATGGGCGACATGCATGCACAGCAAGGCAATGGCGAAATTGCCGGTCATGCCACGGACGTGTCTGGTGAAACAGAACTGCAAGTTGAAGTAATTAAAGGTCTGACCATTGATGGTCCAATCCTGCTACAGGCAGCAGATGATCTTCCACCGATGGCCCGTCCATTTACCAAAGAAGAAAAAGAGAAAGTGAAAGCACTCGGCGAACGCTGGGGCCAGACCGAAATTGAAGAAAGCGGTCCAATTACCTTTATGGGTACCGGTAAAAATCTGAATGATGCGACTGAAAATGCACTGAATCGCGCGGCTAAAACTACGGGTTTGAGCTATGACGAAGTCATGAACCGCTGCACCATTACCGGTTCGATTGAAATCAGCCGTTTGCCGGGTATGGTACGCGCCACGTTCCTGTGTCCAATGCCAATTCTGGAAAAGCTCGGCATCGCAGATCTGGTGCGCGAACACTATCAACTTTAATCAAAACTGGATTTAACAACAGCTGCAGTGGCGCCACGCCACTGCCTGTTGAAAATAAATAACTTAGAAACTTGAACAGGAATGTCATATGAACAGTAATTCTAAACTCCGTTGGGGCGAACTTTATCCTGAACTCGGTATTGAACCTATTCCAACCGAGCCATGTATTTCACCGGAAATCTATCAGGAAGAAATCGACAAGGTATTTTCTAAAGTCTGGCTAAAAGTCGGTCGTGTCGAAGAAATTCCAAAGAAAGGCGATTACAAGGTCAAACGTCTGGATTTTGCTAAAACTTCCGTGATTCTTATGCATGGCAAAGACGGCGAAATCCGCGGCTTTCACAACATCTGTTCGCATCGGGGCAACAAGGTTGTAGTAGAAACCGACAACGAAACTTTCGGGTCAAACAAAGCTGCAGTTGTGACCTGCCGTTTCCATGGCTGGGTCTATGATGCCAAAGGTGATCTGGTCAGCGTACCAGAAGAAGAAAAATTCACTTCCTGCTTTGACAAAGGTCATAACGGTCTGGCACCCGTACGTACCGAAGTCTGGGAAGGCTTTATTTTCGTGAACCTGGATAATGAAGGCACTCAAGGTGTAGAAGAATTCCTGGGCGGCATGGGTACACATTTAGGCGGTTATCCCTTCCATGAAATGGAAGAATGCTTTGCCTATAACACGGTACTGAACTGTAACTGGAAAGTCGCGCATGATGCCTTTGCGGAGGCTTATCACGTAGCCACCATTCATGCCGGTTCATTCCCGAATGTCTTTGCCTCTGGCCTGCAAGAAGTACAACTGTTTGGCGATCACCGTACCTGTGCGGTCTGCCTCACCAAAAATGCCAATCCGAAACCGGCTGCGGCGCTTTCCGGGGAAATTACCGGAGCATCACTGGTCAATCACTACGAACGTACGCAGTTACCGAAGTCAGTGAATCCAAATGACCGTGATGATTTTTCATTCGAGCTTTCTGTCATTTTCCCGAACATTCTGGTGCATGTGACAGAAGGCGTATGGTTTACCCACCAGTTCTGGCCAGTTGGTCACAACAAAACCCGTTGGGAAGGCCGTTACTACCTGCCTAAAGCGAAAACCTATTCAGAGCGCTGGGCACAGGAATTTGCTCAGGTACTGCAGCGTAATGCCTGGTTAGAAGATACTGCAACCATGGAAGATACCCAGGAAGCACTGGAATCTAAAGCTAAAAAAGTCATGCATTTACAGGATGAAGAAATCCTGATTCGTCATGGCTACCACGTTCTTGAACAATACCTGAATCGCGCATAAGGAGAATGCACATGTCAAATATCATTTCACAATTGCCGGCTGACTTTGCTGCTCTGGAATCTTTTGTAGCGAAGTGGGCACTTGGAACCTCTAAACAGCGTCATCTGGCCCGTCTGAACTCCACCAAGGAAGAGCTGCAGGCATTTTATGATGCAATTCTGCCGGAAATGCGTAACCTGCTGGCGGCATTAGATCAATATCCATTGGGCTCATTGCCGGAAGAGCTGCACAAGCTGTACTGGCTCAGCCTGAGCTTTGCAGAAATCGCGCCGCATATCGAACTGTATAAAGGTTCAGTTGGTGTGCCATATGCCTTTGAAGAAACCCGCTTTGTCTATGAAACTGGTGACGTGGTCAACGTTTAAAGGAATTGAATATGAGCCAGCACAATCTGGAAACCCGTTTGCACTACCTGGAAAGCTGCGAAGCCATTCGCAGCCTGGTCGGCCGCTATGCAACCGCAGCGGACCAGCGAAACAACCCAGCCATTATGCAGCATCTGTTTCATGACGATGCGGTCTGGTGTGCGAATGGTTTTGGCGAATATCAAGGTCGGCAAAACATTCTGGATGCGCTGTCTGGCATTGCTGAAGCGCAGGTGCTGTGGAGCCTGCACATTATGGCCATGCCGGATATCGAAGTGCTGGATCAGCATCATGCCAATGTCAGCTGGATGCTCTGGGAAGTTTGTAATCTGGCCGAGAAAGGTCAGCAGGCCACTACCAGCTGCCTAGGCGGATTTTATCAAGCCACTGTTCACTGTGATGAAGAAGGTGAGTGGAAATTTGACCGGGTGGAATTAAACCTGACTTTTAATCAGCCGTATCCGACAACATAAGCGCAAATATAACGATAGCTGCTGCATCAGACACGGCCTAAAGAGGAATTCAAGAGATGAGAAAAATCGCAATTATTGGTGGTGGGCAGGCAGGTTTATTACTGGCATTCTCATTACTAGAAAAAAAATATGACGTTACTGTATATGTAGATCGTCCTGCAGATGAACTGTTGCATGGCCGCATGGTCAGTACCACCATGTTCTTCGCCAATACGCTTGAAGTGGAGCGCAAACTGGGTCTGAATGTCTGGGATGGCAAGGCACATCATGGAGAGGCGATTCATGTCGACTTCCGTGCGCCAGACGGTACGGTTGCATTGCCTTTGACTGATTTCCTGCATGAAAATAAAGGCATTGCCATGGACCAGCGCACCAAATACCATCGCTGGCTAGAAGAATATCCACGCCGTGGTGGCAAGCTGGTAATCCAGAATGTGACACCTGAAGATTTGGAAATCATCTCTGCTGAAAATGATTTAACGATTCTTGCGGCGGGCAAAGGCAATATCACCAGTCTATTTAAACGCAATGAAGAACGTTCAGTGCATCAGGCACCGCCACGTAAACTGGCCGCGGCTTTGGTGGTCGGTGATGATCTATGTGGTCCAGATAGCTGGCAGGGCCAGCCCTCGCAAACCTTACACTTCAACTTTGTTGCCGGTGCAGGTGAATATTTCAGTATGCCGTTCTATAGTCATACTCATGGCCCATGCCGTAGCTTCCTGTTTGAATGCGTGCCAAACGGCCCAATGGACATTTTTGATGATGTGACTAGCGGTGACGAAATGCTGCAACGTATGAAAGAAGCAGTAGCCAAAGTGACGCCAGACCAGAGCTTCCGTATGGTCGATAACATGGAACTGAGTGATCCGAATGCCTGGCTGAAAGGCGCATTCCGTCCAGAAGTTCGTTATCCGGTTGCAACTTTAGAAAATGGTGCTCCGATTTGGGGTATTGGCGACACAGTAATGGTCAATGACCCGATTGCTGGTCAGGGCGCCAATAATGCCACCCGTATGGTCGAGCATTATCTGCAGGCCATTCTGGCGCATGGCGATGAAGCCTTTACTGCCGAATGGATGACGCAAGTCTTTGATGAATTCTGGGAATATTCAGGTCGCTATACCACTGAATTTACCAACCTGTTGCTGAATCCGCCAAGTGAAAGCCTGCTTCAGGTCTTGGGTGCTGCATCTCAAAACCGGGCTATTGCCGATGATTTCATGGGACACTTCAACCATCCACGTGGTTTCTGGCCAGCAGTCGATGGTGCGGAAGGCGCAAAAAGATATCTGTCACGTAAGGAGTTTAATCATGCAGCTGCCTGAAGTACTGTGGCAGGAAGTTGACCTGGCTGAAGCGAAAGCGCTTCGGCAGGCCTTCGGCGGTTTTGCCACCGGTGTTGCGATTGTCACCTGTCTGGATCAACAGCAACAACCTGTCGGACTGACTATTAATTCATTTAGTTCCGTGTCATTAGATCCTGCGCTGGTGCTATGGAGTCTGGTGAATCATTCACCAAGTCGTACGGTTTTTGAAAATGCAGAATACTTTGCCATCAATATTCTGGGAGCAGACCAGCAGGACGTTGGTCTGAACTTTGCCAAGCCGATTGCCGATAAATTCCAGCACGGTGTGTGGAATATTGAACAGTCTAAAGCGCCCGTATTGGAAGGGTGTGTGGTGCAATTTGTTTGCAAAAATGAAAAGCAGATTGAAGCCGGCGATCACCAGATTTTCCTTGGAAAAATTGAGCAATGCCGTCACAGCAATCAGCGTCCATTGCTGTTCTGCAAAGGACAGTTTAGTGAATGGCCACAATATAAGGAGGCTTCATGACCGATCTGAACAATAAAGTAGTTCTGGTCACTGGGGGGGCGACTCACATTGGTCAAGCAGTGGTTAAAGAATTAAAAGGCTTGGGCGCCGACGTCATTATTGCTGATATTAATCAGGAACAAGGCCAACAGGTCGCAAATGAAACCCAAACTCGCTTTGAATATCTTGATCTGGCCAGTGATGACAGCATTCAGGCCTTGGTGGGCAAGCTGACACAAGTGGATATTCTGGTGAATCTGGCCTGTCTGTATGAAGATCATGGATCTCAGTCGACACGTCAAGATTGGCAAAATACCTTCAATGTCACGGTGTTTGGTCATGCTGCATTGGTACAGGCCTGCCGCCCATTGCTGAAAGCGAGTTCAGATGCTGCAGTGATCAATATCAGTAGTGTCAGTGCCCGTATTGCCCAAAAAGAGCGCTGGGTTTATCCAGCATCAAAGGCCACACTGGAACAGCTAACCAAAAGTATGGCACTCGATTTAGCCACTGATGGTATCCGCGTGCATGCTTTGTCTTTGGGCTGGACCTGGTCTGTGCCAATGCAGATGATTTCAGGCAATGACCGTCCGAAAACCGATTGTGTTGCGGGTCGTTTCCATGTGCTGGGCCGTATTGCCGATGCCGAAGAGGTGGCAGAAGCTTTAAGCCTGCTTTGCAGTCCCAAAGCCAAATTGCTTACCGGTAGCACCATCCATGCCGATGGTGGCTACCATACTCTGGGGCCTGAAGCGACAGATTCACCGATTGAGGAGTTGAGCGCATGAATATTCAAGTGAACAATATTGCTGAAAAATTTCTTTGCCTCACCTCGGATATTGAACAGGGGGAAGGCTTACAGGTCATTATCGACGGTTATCCACCACTCGCGGTGTTTCATCTGGAAGATGGTGGATTCTATGTTACCGATGATACCTGTACCCATGGGGATGCATCTTTGGCTGATGGTGAAGTTGATGGCTGCGAAGTGGAATGTCCGTTCCATGCCGGCGCCTTCGATATCAAGACCGGTGAGCCGTGTGGTGCACCCTGCAGTATTCCGCTTAAAACCTACACTTCATTTGTACGTGATGGTCAGGTGTATTTGGTGGAGTAACGCGCTATGTATAAAATCCAGATTAAAGGACAGGGTCAATTTCACTGTGCAGCAGACGATGTTCTGCTGCGCGGCGGTTTGCGTGAAGGTTTGGGCTTGCCTTATGAATGCAATGCCGGTGGTTGCGGCACCTGTAAAATTGAAGTGTTGTCGGGTGAGGTTGAAAATCTGTGGGCAGACGCACCTGGGTTGTCTGATCGCGATAAACGTAAGGGACGTGTATTGGCTTGCCAGTGTCGGCCAAAATCGGACTGTGTGATCAAGGTTCGTTTAGATGAACAGTGCACGCCTAAAATTTTGCCAAAACAGCAAGCCGTGAAGCTCAAGCATGTGCAAGCGATTACCCATGATATTTTAGAAATTCATTTACAGTCGGATGAACCAGCCCAATTTATTCCAGGGCAATATGCGCTGCTCTGGGTAAATCAGGAATTGCTGCGTGCCTATTCGATGTCGAACTTGCCTAATGACGAAGGGCTGTGGGTGTTCCAGATTCGCCGTGTGCCGGATGGCAAGATGACCAATTTGCTGTTCGATGAGCAACAACGACAAGATGCCGTGATTCAGATTGATGGGCCTTATGGTCTGGCGCATTTGCAGGAACAGCCACGTCCGATTGTCTGTGTTGCAGGTGGTTCGGGTCTTGCGCCAATGCTGGCGATTGCGCGTGGTGTGGCGGCCAATCCGCGCTTGCAACATCATAAGGTCTGGTTCTTCCACGGTGGACGTGAACAGCGCGATTTGTTGACCGAAAATCAGCTCAGGGACTGGACCGAATTAGGTGAGCGTCTCAATTACGTGCCTGCCACGTCTGCAGAACTGATAGACGGCATCCGTTCCGGTTTCATTCATGATGTAATTAATGATGTGCTGGGCGAGCAATTACCTGAGCATGAGATTTACTGTGCCGGGCCACCGCCGATGGTAAAATCCATTGAACAGATGGCGCATCAGGCGGGTATTCCACAACAACAGATTCACTTCGACCGCTTTTTCTAAGTTAAGCTGAATAAAAGGCGATGGTTAACCCATCGCCTGCATGCTTTTTCCCCGGCACATCAGCACCATATTCACAATCTGGGCAATTGACTCCGTCCCCAGTTTTTGTCGGATATGGGTGCGGTGAATCTCGACAGTTTTATGACTGATATTCAGCATCTGCGCAATATGTTTACTGGAGAGGCCATCGACCAGCAAATTAATAATTTCGTTTTCACGTGGTGACAAGGATTTCAGTTTCAGCAATTGCTGTTTGCGATTTTCAGCTGCGACAAAGTCCTGTTCTGCCTGTTGCAGGCAGGCTTGAATCTGGTTCAGCATATGCTGCGGATTAAACGGTTTTTCCAGAAAATCAAAAGCGCCGGCTTTCATGGCATTTACCGACATCGGAATATCACCATGACCGGTCATGAAAATGATCGGAATATAGGCTTTCTGCTGATTGAGCTGTTGCTGTAATTGTAATCCACTCATGCCACGCATGCGGATATCCAGAATCAGGCAGGCTGGAGTATTCGGCCGTGGATAATTTAAAAATTCGGTCGCACTGCTAAATGTTTTAGTTTCTAACTGTACGGAGTCCAGCAACCAGGTCAGCGAGTTTCGGATATCCTGATCGTCATCAATGACGTAGACTATGGGCTCGGGAACATGAGAATTATTTAAATACATTTAGCACGCTCCTGTGCAGATAATGAAATATTAAAAATTGCGCCGGATTCACCCTGGCAGACCCATAAATAACCCTGATGGTTTTCAATAATGCTACGCGATAAAGTCAATCCGATCCCCATGCTGTCTTTCTTGCTCGAATAAAAAGACTCGAACAGCTGTTCCGGATTTTGTCCTTGCAGTCCCGGACCATTGTCTGCAATGGCAATTCGGGCATGCTGGTTGTGCTGCCAGGTCCTGATATAGATATCACGTTGACCTTCAGGATTACGTTGTAACGCATCCACCGCATTAAAGACCAGATTAATGATGACCTGGCTAAACAGGGTTTCATCAGCAGAGATAGAAACCGGTGTCACACTCAGCTCATAATGAATGGTACAGCCGCCCTGATCGGCTTTCAGTCCAATCAGGGGATGCAGGTCCTGAATCAATTTATTGAGGGAATGTACCTGAAAATTGGCTTCGCCTTTGCGCAAAAAGCTGCGCATACTGTGAATAATCTGGTTGACCCTTTTGGTCTGATCCAGTGCGGCATTCATGGCATCCAGCGTTTCAGTGGTATTGGCTAGGCTGTTTTGAATACGGATAATGCTGCCACCGACATAATTATTGAGTGCAGCTAAGGGCTGATTCAGTTCATGTGCCAGTGCGGTCGCAAGTTCACCCATGGTTTTGCAGCGTGACATATGGCCTAACTGACGTTCCCGAGCCCGCGCCATTTCTTCTGCTTCAATCCGTTCGCTAATATCGCGGTAATTGATCAGGATTCCCTGAATATCCGGATGGTCGAGCAGGTTGCGATAGGTTGCTTCATGGTGCCGCCACTTACCATTATGGTGCATAATTTTGTAATGCAGCACTCCAATCGACTGTTCAGCCGGTTTTTTAAATAACAGTTGCCGGACTTTAATCCGGTCATCCGGATGAATGACACTCAGCACATTTTTATTTAAAACAAAGCGGTCACGATAACCCAAAATACGTTGTAGAGAAGGGCTGGCATACAGTAGTTTGCCTTGCAGGTCCAGAATCGCGATGCCATCACCCGAGTTTTCCAGCAGCATCTTGAAATACTGATCTTTAGACTGCAGCTGATACTGATATTTCTTGATTTCACTAATGTTGCGAACCAAAGCCAGTAGCTTGGGCTGATGCTCAATTTCGACCGTTTTCAGGCAAACCTCAACAGGAATCTGCCGTTGATTCTGCGCCTGAATGATCCATTCAAATGTAATTGCTTCATGACTGGCAGCTTGTTGCACCTTTTTTAAGGCATGGTAAAAATCAAAACCATGGCTATGCGCACTGATTTTTTCTACACTCATGCTGGTTAATTCAGATTTGCTGTAACCGGTGAGGTTTTCAGCTGCTTCATTGACGTCCATGAATTCAACACTGCCGATATCATGCACAAAAATAGCATCACCCGCCTTATCAAAGATGGTTTGATAATAATTTAAACTGGTCATTCTCATTCCTTACCTGAGATAGCATCCGGCGATCTGGTACAGGGGGTATTCGCCTTCAATGATGAATACTTGTTATTTTGTATTTCATATTGGAGCAAAGTAAAAAAGAGTTCAATTGCACTTTAGGTCTGATTGCATACTTTAAACATATAAAATAAATCCACATGACATCTATCAGCCTGGTTAGGTTTGATAAGCAAAATTAGTACCATTTTCACGTTTTTAGATCGCTATCAGATCATATTGTATTCATTTAGCCGACTCGTTCCTTAATATAAGCCAAACTTTCCGCTATCGGCCAGTATCCTATTTTTAATTAGTCAGCGCTTTTACTAAGGCATAGAATTAATTTACTTTTGAGGTAATAGCGATCAGTAGATGGCATTCAGCTGGATTTTTTTCACTTTAATGGCTGCATTTATGCAGGCTTGGCGTAACGCCTTTCAAAAACAGCTCAGTACCACGGTTGATGTGTGGGGAGTCACCTTGGCACGCTTTATTTTTGGCTTGCCATTTGCTGCGCTGTACCTGAGCAGCTTGTATTATTTCAAGCCAGTTGAAAGTGTGGTTCACTTCACGCCCAGGTTTTGGGTCTATGTAGTAATTGCGGGTTGCAGTCAGATTTTAGCTACGGCGCTGATGGTGCAACTGTTCAAGCAAAAAAATTACGCGGTTGGAGTTGGGCTGGCAAAAAGTGAAGCCATTCTGGCAGCCATTATTGGCGTGACCTTTTTAGCAGATCATTTGTCATTTTTGGCCTGGATCGGTGTGGCGCTGGGCGGATATGCAGTATTTTTATTGAGTAAAGGCCAACAGGTCAACGGGTTTTCGGCCAGAACATTGGCGATCGGGATCGGCAGCGGTTTAAGTTTTGCCATTACCTCAATTCTGGTACGCGAAGCCAGTCTGGAATTAAGCAATTTGCCAACCTTGCATCGTGCGGCCTGGGTGTTGTTAATGGTGATCGGTTTTCAGTGTATCAGTATGCTGATCTATCTCAGCATATTCAGTCGCCAGACTTTAGTGGCCATGTGGCAACGTCTGGGCTTAACTTTTAAAGTGAGTGTGTGCAGTTTTATGGCATCACTCGGCTGGTTTACTGCCATGAGCATGATGAGTGTGCCGGTCGTCAAAACTTTGGGACAAATTGAGATTCTGTTTAGTATGCTGATTTCGGCATATTTCTTTAAAGAAAAACTGGCACGTACCGAGCATTGGGGTTTGGGCTTAGTGGTGATTGCAGCGATTTTAGTGATCTGGGCTTGATGCTGAACCAGTTTTTCAAAATCTCAGCATAAAAAAGCCACTGATCAACAGTGGCTTTTTCTTTGCATCTTTTTAAGCTGCAATAAATTTCTGAACTGCCTGATTAAAGGCCTCCGGTTGCTCCACACTGGAAATGTGCGAGGCATTGATTTCAAACAACTGGCTTTGAGCAATTTCAGCCTGCATGGCTTGACCATCTGCAACTGTCGTCACTGGATCTTGCTGACCGGCCACAATCAGTACCGGCACTGAAATCGTTTTGATCTGTTCACGTAAATCCGCCTTAGCCAAAGCTTCGCAGCAACTTGCATAACCTTCCGGGCTGCCAGCTCCAAGGTCGTTTGAAAGTTCTGCAACTGTCGCTGCGTTGCTCTGGATAAAGGGACCGGTAAACCAGCGTGATGCTGCAGTCGATGCAATCGGAGCCAAGCCTTGTTCACGCACCAGTGCGGCACGTTCCAGCCAGGCCTGTTCCTGACCGATCTTGGCAGCAGTATTGCAGATAATCACGTGGTTAAAACGTTCAGGTTTGTTAATCGCTAACCATTGCCCGGTTAACCCACCCATCGAGATACCACAGAAAGCGGCTTTCTGGATATTCAGATGATCCAGCAGATTGACCACATCCTGACCTAACTGTTCCAGGCTATACGGACCTTGCGGTGCAGAAGAAGCCCCATGACCACGCGTGTCATAACACACGACAAAATAGTCTTGCTGGAAAAATTCAATTTGTGGCTGCCACATGCTGAATTTGGTACCCAATGAGTTAGAAAAAACCAGGGCAGGTTTGCTGGCATCACCAAAAGTCTGGTAATTGATCTGGGCATCGTTGGATGTAAATGTTGGCATATTTTTAAGTCCTTAATCTTATAAATCCCCCTAAATCCCCCTGAGCAAGGCTTAAGCATTGCTTTAAGCTGAAGTGCAAGAAGGGGGACTTTTAATGAGGATTAAACACGTTCAATAATCAACGCGATGCCTTGACCGACACCGATACACATTGAACATAGCGCATATTGACCACCGGTGTGTTCCAGCTGGTTGAGTGCAGTCGTCACTAAACGCGCACCTGAAGCACCGAGTGGATGACCCAAAGCAATCGCACCACCATTTGGATTGACTTTCTCTGAACCGTCTTCGATACCCAAGTCACGGGTACATGCCAGTGCCTGAGCAGCAAAAGCTTCATTCAGCTCAATCACATCCATCTGCTCTAAAGTCAGACCGGTTTGTACCAGTAATTTCTTGATGGCAGGTGCTGGACTAAAACCCATGATTCGTGGTTCAACACCTACAACGGTTGAGCCAATAATTTTGGCACGTGGTTTTAAGCCATGCTGAGCAACAGCTTCATCAGATGCAATCAGCAGGGCAGCCGCACCATCGTTAATACCAGAAGCATTACCCGCCGTTACAGTCCCCTCTGCTTTCACCACAGGTTTCAGTTTCGCCAGAGCTTCTGCTGTGGTAGAGGCACGCGGATGTTCATCAGTATCGACAACGATCGGATCGCCTTTACGCTGCGGAATCACCACAGGAATGATTTCCTTGGCAAAGAAACCATTGGCCTGCGCTGCTGCGGTACGTTGCTGGCTGGTCAGAGCAAACTTGTCCTGATCTTCACGGTTGATATTGAACTGTTCTGCCAGATTTTCAGCAGTTTGCGGCATGGTTTCTACGCCGTACATTTCTTTCAGTTTCGGATTGATAAAACGCCAGCCCATGGTGGTGTCTTCAATCTTCTGGCTACGGCCATACGCTGTTTCTGACTTGCCCATCACGAATGGGGCACGCGACATGCTTTCTACACCACCGGCAATAATCAGATGGGCTTCACCGGCTTTAATCGCACGTGCTGCCATCGCGACTGCATCCATCGATGAACCACACAGACGGTTCACGGTCGTTGCCGGCACCTGATAAGGCAGACCTGCAAGTAGTGAAGACATACGACCGACGTTACGATTGTCTTCACCGGCCTGATTGGCACAGCCATAAATCACGTCATCGACCTGTTCCCAGTTTACCGATGGGTTACGTTCCATCAAAGCTTTAATTGGCAGCGCACCTAAATCATCTGCACGGACAGGCGCGAGGCCACCGGCATAACGGCCGAATGGGGTACGGATGGCATCGATAATATATGCGTTTTTCATGTTTTTACTTTCCAAATCTTTGAATCCCTCCCAACCTCCCTTTACTAAAGGGAGGCGTTTTTCCCTGAATTTAAAGGATGAAAGTCCCTCCTTTAATAAAGGAGGGGTTTAGGGAGGATTTATAAATTAGTTTTGAGTCGCATCAATCAGTTTGGCACCAGTCATTGACTGCAATTCTTCAAATGACAGACCTTCGACTTTTTCAATCACTTTCATACCTTCAGGCGTCACATCAATCACACAAAGATCGGTATAAATACGGTCGACACATTTCAGGCCAGTCGCAGGATAAGACAGTTCAGCCACGATTTTGGGCTCGCCTTTTTTGGTCACGTGATCTGTGGTAATAAAGACTTTTTTCGCACCAACAGCCAGATCCATCGCACCGCCGACTGCAGGAATTGCATCCGGTGCACCAGTATGCCAGTTGGCCAAATCACCATTTTCAGCCACCTGGAACGCACCCAGTACCGCGATGTCTAAGTGACCGCCACGCATCATCGCGAATGAATCACCATGATGGAAGAAAGAACCACCTTCGAGCAAGGTCACGAATTCTTTACCGGCATTGATCAGTTCTGGATCACGGTCTTCTTCAGCAGGAGGAGGACCGAAAGCCAGCAGGCCATTTTCAGAGTGCAGGAATACGTCTTTGTCGCTTGGCAGGTAGCTTGAAATCTTGGTTGGTAAACCAATACCGAGGTTCACATAAGCACCATCAGGAATGTCTTGTGCCACACGTTCAGCGATCTGGTCACGGGTCAGTTTGTTATAGCTCATGAATCTTCTCCTTATCCGTGATTACTGTGCAGGTTTAACTTGAACAACGTGTTGAACAAAAATTCCTGGGGTAATGATGTGCTCTGGATCCAGTGCACCCAGTTCAACCACCTCAGAAACCTGTGCAATGGTTACATCAGCTGCCATCGCCATAATCGGGCCAAAGTTACGGGCAGATTTACGGTAGACCAGATTGCCCCAACGGTCGCCCTGATGGGCCTTAATTAAAGCAAAGTCAGCTTTAATCGGATTTTCCAGGACAAAATCTTTGCCTTCATAGTTCAAGGTTGGTTTGCCTTCAGCCAGCAAGGTACCAAAACCGGTTGGGGTATAGATTGGACCTAAGCCCATACCTGCTGCCTGAATACGGCAAGCCAGATTACCTTGCGGCACCAGTTCCAGTTCGATCTTGCCTGCACGATAGAGTTCGTCAAATACCCAGGAATCAGACTGACGCGGGAAAGAGCAGATAATTTTACGCACAGCGCCCGCTTTAAGCAGTTTCGCCAGACCATAGTCGCCATTACCAGCATTATTATTGACAATAATAAGATCCTTGATTCCCAATTCGATCAGACCATCAATCAGTTCAGCAGGCTGACCCGCTGTCCCAAATCCGCCGATCATAATGGTAGAACCATCCTTGATCTGGGAGAGTGCTTCTTTCAATGATAATGAACTTTTATCTATCATAATCTGGTCCTTACATACCCTAAACTAATGGATGTCTTTAAATTCGTTTTGAATCTGATGTTGCAACCGGAACAGCATTACGGTCTTTCTGTGACAGCAGAAAATGTGCTACCAGGCCAATACAAATCCCCCAAAAGACTGAACTCAGCCCCAAGAAATGCATGCCGGAAGCAGTTGCTAAAAAGGTGATCAGTGCGGCATCACGTTGCGACTCTTTGCCCATCGCCATAGAGATGTTAGTGGCAATTGCTCCGAGTAAGGCCAGTCCTGCCAAAGCTGCAATTAATTCCTTCGGCATCAGGCTAAACAGCATGACAATGCTGCCGGCAAACAGGCCGCCTAAAATATAAAAAAGCCCGTTCGCCACACCCGCGATATAACGCTTTTCTTTCAGCTCGTGCGCGTCTTTGCCTAAACACAATGCGGCCGTAATAGAGGCCAATACAATAGTAATCCCCCCCACACAGGCTACTGCGAGCGAGGCAATACTGGTTGCACTGATAATTGGCTTGGCAGGCATGTCATATCCACTGATCTTGATAATGGCCATTCCTGGTAAGAACTGGCCCGACAGACTGACCAGAATAAGCGGGAGGGCCAGATTCAGGGTGGAACTCCAAGTCCATTCCGGTGCAATAAATTGCGGAATTGCCAGACTGAAATCTGCCGTGACCGGATTAATCTTGCCCAGCAGCATGCTTAAAATCACACCGGCAACCAGCACCCAGACCATGGCATAACGTGGACTGAAACGCTTGGCCAGCAAAAACACCGCCAGCATGCCAAAGACGATATAGGGCATGGTATCGGTCGCGGTGAACAGTCCTAAACCAAACTGCAGTAAAATTCCGGCCATCATTCCGGCAGCGACTTCCTGGGGAATCCAGGACAGCAATTTGTCGAAATAACCGGTAATCCCAATGAGAAAAATCACCACAGCAGAGGTGATATAGGCCGCAACCGCTTCATTGAGCGAAATATCGGGAAACAGCGTGACCAATAGTGCCGTTCCGGGCGCAGACCAGGCGGTGACGACAGGTATTTTGTATTTAATCGATAAAAAGATACCTGCGAGCGCCGCACCAATAGAAATTCCCCAAATCCATGAAATCATCATGTCTGGGGAAACCTGGGCTTGCTGCGCTGCCTGGAAAAAAATGATCAGTGGTCCTGAATAGGAAATCAGCACTGCTAGAAATCCTGCAACAGTCGCTGAAATTGACCAGTCATTTTTTAATGTCTGAAACAGGGTGTTCATTGGTAATGTGCCTCCTTGCGTCGAACCATGAGCCTGTCAAAAATCGTGATGATCAGGACTAGCCTTGATCTCCACCACCGACCGGTACTACGGTACCTGTCATATAAGATGATTCATCGGAAGCCAGGAATAGAATGGCATTTACTTGCTCCTGAATTGTGCCGTAGCGACCCATAAACGTACGGTCAATGGTCTGATCTACCACTTGCTGCATCCATTCTTGTTCAGATTCAGTCAGTGGATTGGCATTGCGCGGTACTTTACGGGGAGGTGCTTCGGTGCCACCCGTTGCAACTGCATTAACGCGAATACCATCTTTGGCATGTTCAAAGGCAAGGGAAGCCGTCAGGCCATTTACGCCACCTTTCGATGCCGAATATGGCACACGGTTAATGCCGCGTGTGGCAATAGAAGATACGTTTACAATGGTACCCTTCTGATTTTTAATCATTTCTGGTAAAACTGCACGGCAGCACCACAGCGTTGGAAACAGCGAACGGTTCACTTCCTTGATAATTTCCTCTTCAGAAAATTCCTCGAAAGGTTTCATCCAGATCGCGCCACCGACGTTATTGATGAGCGCATCGACACGACCATAGGTTTCAAGTGCTTTAGCAACCACAGATTCTGCACCTGCAAAAGTTTCAAGGTTGGCTTTTACGGTTACTGCATCGCCACCGTGTTCTTCAATTTCGGCCAACACTTCTTCTACATAGGGAGAAAGGTCTGCCATAACCACTTGGGCACCTTCACTCGCCACTTGTAAAGCCACACCGCGACCAATGCCTTGAGCGGCACCAGTCACGATTACGACTTTATTTTCAAATCTTTGACGATTAGACATTGAATAAATTCCCTCTAGTTAGTTTGCAGAGAATTTTTCAAACAGGAAGCTTGCAGGTTTTACGCCTTCTGCTTCTAGCCAGCCACGAACCGCTTCAACCATGGGTACTGGGCCACACAGGTAGATATCAACCTCACCAGCATTTAGCCATTCGTTTTCGATATGACCTGTAACATAACCCTTACGCTCATGTGCAGATTCTGGGTTAGCGACTACAGTGCGATATTCGAACCAAGAGAATTTGTCTTGAAGTTCGTTTAATTTTTCAATTGCAACCAAGTCAAAATCATTGGTTACACCAAATACTAAACGTATTGGATGTTCTGAACCTTTTTCTTCAAGCACTTGCAGCATAGACATGAATGGTGCAATACCTGTACCGCCTGCTAACATCACTACTGGACGAGCAACGTTACGTAAGTAGAAGCTACCAAATGGACCAGTGAAGGTCATTTTGTCGCCCGCTTTGGCATTTTGGCTTAAGAATTCGCTCATTTTGCCGTTTGGTACGTTACGTACAACAAAGCTCGTTAAGCGGTTGCCTGGTTTAGAGCTGAATGAATAAGAACGGGTTTCTGTGGTGCCTGGAATACCTACATTCACGTATTGACCTGCCAGAAAGTGAATGTCTGGTTGACCTTCGTCTAACTGGATATCAAAAGTAATAGTTGAATCAGACAGGTTTTCTACACGCGCCAGCGCACCCTGGAAAGTATGAATTTCGGTTTTACACACTTCTGAAGAAGCCTGAATCTGGAACACTGCATCTGACGTTGGCTTACATTGACAAGCCAGAATATAACCTTCAGCGGCTTCTTCAGGTGTTAGTGCATCTTCAATATAAGTTTCTTCAGGCATGTCAAATGAACCTGATTCACAAAACGCACGACACGTTCCACAAGCACCATCACGGCAGTCCAAAGGAATATTGATCTTTTGACGGTAAGCTGCATCAGACAGGGTCTCGCCCTGGGCAACAGAAATAAAACGTGTAACGCCATCTTCAAATTGAAGTGCAACATTGTGGTTTGACATGGCTGAATATCCTATATAAATCTTTGTAACTGGACCCTTCAGCCAATTTTCCATCTGGCTAAAGGGTTTTACCTGGCTGTAATAAAACAGTCTTAGAGGTGATAGATGTCGATGACCTGATTGATGTAATCGTTTTTCAGTACCACGTATTTGCTTAAAATCTGTGGTTTATCGCCTGAAAAATCGATTTCATAACGTGACATACCAAAGTAGCTGTAGCTGTTTTTGTAACGGAAGCTCAAAGTATTCCAGTTGAAACGTACGGTTACTTTGTCGCCATCACGTTCAACAACTTCAATATTGCTGATGTTATGGCTGGTACGTGTATCCGGCATGGTGGCAGACGAGCGTTCAGTCTTGATCCGGAACACACGGTCTTCCAGGCCTTGACGGTCCGGGTAATAAATCAGGGAGATTTCAGACTGTGGATCTGTGGTCAGCTTGTCATCATCATCCCAGGCTGGCATCCAGAAAGAAGCAGTAGGGGCATAACAAGTTAACCAGTCATCCCATTGTTCATCATCCAGAAAGCGTGCTTCCTGATACAGGAACTGAGCAATATTTTCTAAAGTGATGTCGCTCATGCGTTTTCTCCTTCAGTTGATGCTGCAATCTCTTTCTCGGTCGCAATACCTTTTTTCATCAGTTCTAACCAGTACTGGTGCTGAGCCAGGTATAAACCTTCATCTTCGGTTTTAATGCCAGACAGTTTTGGTTTTAAACCAATTTCATTGGCAGCATCATCAGGGCCATGGATCCAGTGCTTGGAACCACGGCACATGTCATTCCATTCCAGTGCGATACCGGCATAACCTGCCTGACAGGCACGGAATTCTTCCAGATCGTCTGGTGTAGCCATACCTGAAGCATTAAAGAAATCTTCATACTGGCGGATACGGCGGGTACGGGCTTCAGGTTCTTCACCTACAGGGCCGATACAGTAAATGGTGACTTCCGTCTTATCGACAGAGATCGGACGCAGTACACGGATTTGTGAACCGAACTGATCCATAAAGTAAACATTTGGATAGATACACAGGTTACGTGAGCGCTCGATCATCCATTTCGCCATAGCTTCACCGTATTTCTCGGTGTATTCATCTTTCTTGGCAAAGTTAGGACGGTCTTCTGGGTTAGCCCATTGAGTCCAAAGCAGCATGTGACCATTTTCAAAGCCGTAAGAACCACCGCCTTGTTTGCCCCATGAACCTGCGCTCATGGCACGGATGTTATCGCCAGCTTCTTTTTCTTTACGTTGCTGAGTTGTTGCAGCGTAGTTCCAGTGTACTGCAGACACGTGGTAACCATCGGCACCGTTTTCTGCAGTCAGCTTCCAGTTACCTTCATAGGTATAAGTCGAAGAACCTCGTAATACTTCAAGACCCTGTTCAGACTGACCTACGATCATGTCGATGATTTTGGTCGCTTCGCCCAGGTATTCTTCCAGAGCAGGGACATCCGGATTCAAGCTGCCAAACAGGAAGCCTTTGTAGTTTTCAAAACGTGCTACTTTTTTCAGGTCATGCGAGCCGTCTTGGTTAAAACAGTCTGAATAACCCGCATCAGCCGGATCTTTCACTTTTAATAACTTACCTGAGTTATTGAAAGTCCAGCCATGGAAAGGGCACGTATAAGTTGCTTTATTGCCTTTCTTGTTACGGCACAATTGTGCACCGCGATGCGAACAGGCATTGATCATGGCATTCAGTTCACCTTGACGGTTACGTGCAATGATGATCGGCTGACGGCCAATATAGGTAGTATAAAAGTCGTTATTGTTTGGGATCTGGCTTTCATGCGCCAGATAAACCCAGTTAGCTTCAAAGATGTATTTCATCTCGAGGTCAAACAGGGCCTGGTCTGTAAATACTGAACGGTGCAGTTTAAATTCACCAGATTCAAAATCATCAACCAGTAATTCATCAATACGGTCTAAATGGCTGGTGTTAATTACGGGAATACGAGGCATGTCCTTTCTCCGACTTTCCAAGGGGGAAGTCAGCGGGATATATCTCGATGCATATCCCGCTTCTCAAGTGTATTAAGCGCTAGCGCGGCGACGATCAACTTCAGTAGAAGGTGCGTCTGCTTTCTCTTTCACAAGTTCAATATCGAATTGAATGTATTTGAAAGGACCTTTCAGGCCACGTTTTGCAATTTCAGCTTCATCAGTTACGTCTACAGCAGTTGCTACCAGGCCTTCACGGGTAGCGAATGCAAAGTCATCCCACAGGTATTGGTCGCCTTCAATGTTGAATTGAGTAGTCAGCTTGCGGTAACCCGGTGCAGACACAAAGTAATGGACGTGTGATGGACGGTTACCATGACGGCCTAATTTGTCCAGCACGAACTGGGTGGTACCTTCTGGAGGACAGCCATAACCCACTGGCATTGTCGTTAATGCAGTATATTGACCATCGCTATCAGTAATGATGCTGCGACGCAGGTTAAAATCAGACTGTGACTTGTCAAAGAATGAGTAATTGCCCAAGCTGTTTGCATGCCAGATTTCAACTTTGGCACCTTCAACGAGATTGCCATTAGTATCAGTCACTGTACCTTCAATGATTAAAGTCGGGATTTTGCCTTCTTCAGAACCATCATCCATACGGGCAAAGCTTACTGTTTCAGGTGCACCAGCTACATATAACGGACCTTCAATCGTACGTGGCGTACCGCCAGTAATACCTGCTTTAGCATCTGCTTCATCAGCACGTAAATCTAAGTAATGTTCCAGCCCCAAGCCTGCAGCCAATAAACCTAATTCATTCGCTTGACCGGCATCAGTAAAGTATTCCAGGCCTTTCCATAGTTCTGACTGAGAAATATCAAGATCTTCGATAGCCTGGAAAAGATCACCCAATAAACGCACAACGACTTGCTGTACACGTTCATCTACAGGACCTGTCGCTGTATCAACGTTCATTTGCTTAACTAATGCATCAATTTCTTGGCGATTCATACTATTGCTCCTAAAGTATGTTTTTCATCTTTTCGTGGCGCACTTTTTAGCTTTTATTGGCTGGCTAAATTTGGCTGGCCACAATCCTTGTTGAAATACCCTCTGTTTTCGATTTGGAAGGGGAATCCGGTGACTCCCAATCCGCTCATTCAATTAACTGTCGTCATCTCGAACTGAAGACGGGTGACGGTTTAATGCCATCACTTCAATATTCATGTAAGGATAGAGAGGCAAGCCTTGTAACAGGTCGTGCAACTCTTCATTGCTTTCAACATCAAAAATACTGATGTTTGAGTACTGGCCCGTGATGCGCCAGATATGACGCCATTTGCCTTGACGCTGCAATTCCTGCGAATAGGCTTTTTCAACAGCCTTAATTTCATTTGCCTGTTCAACTGGCAGATCACGTGGAATGTTTACATCCATACGTACCTGAAAAAGCATGGGTTTCTCCTAATTACTGACGACGCAAGTTGTCAATCTTGTTTTCATCCAACTCAATTCCCAGACCTGGCCCTTTCGGAATCTCAAGTTCAAAGTTTTGATAGTTGAGTGGGGTTTTCAAAATATCTTCAGTCAGCAGTAGAGGACCAAACAGCTCGGTACCAAATGCCAGACTTTCAAAAGTAGAGAACACATGTGCCGAAGCAATCGTGCCTACCGGGCCTTCCAGCATGGTGCCGCCATACAGGTCAATACCTGCAAGTTTGGCAATCTTGCCTACTTCGCAACCTTCAATCAGGCCACCTGACTGGGCAACTTTGACTGCAAAAACAGATGAACCATTTTGTTTGGCAATCTCATACGCTGAGTGCGGACCCATTAGCGATTCGTCTGCCATGATGGCAACATCAAAACGTCGGGTCAGACGGCGCATGGCGTCTAGGTTATCAATTGCACATGGCTGTTCTATTAAATCAACACCACCATCTTGCAATAATTGAATTCCTTTAATGGCTTCCAGTTCTGACCAAGCACGGTTGACATCGACACGGATTGAAATGTCTTTACCCAGGGCTTTTTTGATTGCAAGCACATGTTCAACATCTTCTTCAACCGGACGAGAACCGATTTTAAGTTTGAAAATGTTGTGACGTTTTGCCGCAATCATTTTCTCCGCTTCAGCAATATCTTTTTCGGTATTACCCGAAGCCAATACCCAAAGAACCGGAATACTGTCACGCAAGCGGCCACCGAGGATTTCGCTTAATGGCAAACCTAAACGTTGTGCCTGTATATCCAGAAGTGCTGTTTGCATTGCACATTTGGCAAAACGGTTGCCATTAATGTTCTTTTTGATTGTTTGTAATGTCTGTGCAACATTTAAACCGGATAATGTTTTTAAAAGTGGGGCGAAATAAGTTTCGATATTAACTTTGACGCTTTCCGGGCTTTCATCACCATAACCCAAGCCACCGATAGTCGTAGCTTCCCCCCAGCCGATGTAACCATCTTCAGTGGTGATTTTGACCAATACCAGGGTCTGGGTTTGCATCGTTGCCACTGCCATCTTGTGAGGGCGAATGGTTGGAATTTCTACCAGCAAGGTTTCAACTGACTTATACATAATACGGGTTCACATTCTTGCTTTAATGCTTTGACTTGATATACCTTAAAAGAATAATGTTGATTGGTCTAAGATCGATTTAGCATTTTTTTATACTTTAAAGGTATTCAGTGCCATGGAACTCAGACATTTACGTTACTTCGTTGCCGTTGTCGAAGAACAAAGTTTTACCAAAGCGGCAGAAAAACTGTTTATTGCTCAACCACCTTTGAGCCGACAGATCCAAAATCTAGAGCAAGAGCTCGATATTCAGCTCTTTGAGCGTGGTAGCCGCCCGCTAAAAACTACTGAAGCCGGTCAATTCTTTTACCAGCACGCTGTTAAACTTTTGTCTAATGCGGAAGAGATCAAGTCGATGACCAAGCGAATTGGCATTACAGATCGCACCATAACTATCGGTTTTGTTGGCTCTTTATTGTTTGGCTTGCTGTCGCGCATTCTGTTTTTATTCAAACAGCAGCATCCACATCTCAAGATCGAGATGATGGAGATGAATACCCATGAACAGATTCAGGCGCTGAAAGAAGGGCGGATTGATGTAGGTTTCGGGCGTCTGAGAATTTCAGATCCGGCAGTAAAACGGGTGTTGCTGCGTGAGGAACGGCTGATGGTCGCTGCACACTCCAGTCATAGCATGGCGCAACGGGTAGAAGGTTTAAATCTTTCTGAACTGGTTGATCAGCAACTGTTTTTATATCCCAATAGCGGCAAGGCGAATTTTGCCACCCAGGTCCGCGGTATTTTTTCTGAGTATGGTTTAGAACCCAAAAATATCCGTATCGTACGTGAATTACAGTTGGCACTCGGCTTTGTAGCTGCCGGAGAAGGGATTTGTATCGTGCCGGAAAGTGCACAAAATATTAAACTGGCCCACCTGAACTTCATTCCACTTCTAGATGAGTTCGCTGTCAGTCCAGTATTCATGGCCATCCGTAACATGGATGAAAGTGAATACATTCGTTATCTGTTTGATGCGGTCTATCAAGTCTATGATCTGGAAGCAATTAGGTACGATCGTTCAGTATTTTAATAGTTCAATCTAGAAGCGTAATCAATCCTGCACAGCGGATAAATTCATGCAAGCACAGGCTAAGTTAAGATTATTATAATATATTTTATAATAAATTTAGCAACTTAACTGCAGCCAGACTTTATAGGTATAGAAGCATGCCTATTCAGTTTTGGACATTCTTTCGCATTTTCTCCATTGTGGCATTCATAAATTGAACTTCACAATTTGGAGGTGGAGATGTCTACAAATAAAGTTAATATAAATACGCTGATTGACGAGGCGAAGTTTACCCCCTTTCACTGGGGGGTACTGATCTGGTGTTTACTGATCATTATTTTTGACGGTTATGACCTAGTCATTTATGGCGTAGCATTACCATTGCTGATGCAAGAATGGTCGCTCAGCGCAGTGCAAGCCGGACTGCTGGCCAGTACCGCCTTATTCGGGATGATGTTCGGTGCCATGACCTTCGGAACGCTATCCGACAAGTTAGGCCGTAAAAAGACCATCATGATCTGTGTGGCGATTTTTAGCGGTTTTACCTTCATCGGGGCTTTCGCCACATCTCCAGTGGAATTTGGAATTTTACGTTTTCTGGCTGGTCTTGGCATTGGCGGTGTGATGCCTAATGTGGTGGCATTGATGACCGAATATGCTCCTAAACGTATTCGCAGTACGCTGGTTGCCCTGATGTTTAGTGGTTATGCGATTGGCGGGATGACTTCTGCGTTACTGGGTGCATGGCTGGTGCCACAATTTGGCTGGAAAATTATGTTCCTGCTTGCCGGTATTCCACTGCTCCTTTTACCATTGATTTGGAAATACTTGCCAGAATCATTGATGTATCTGACTAACAAGCAGCAAACGGCTCAAGCACATCATATTATTCAAAAGATTTCTCCAACACAGGTCATTACCAGTGATACCCAGTTTGTACTGAATGAAGTACAAAAAGGGGATGAAGCACCATTAAAAGCACTGTTTCAACAAGGCCGTAGCTTCAGTACCTTCATGTTCTGGCTGGCATTCTTTATGTGCCTGTTGATGGTTTATGCACTGGGCAGCTGGTTACCAAAACTGATGATCCAGGCAGGCTACTCGCTGGGCGCAAGTATGATCTTCCTGTTTGCCCTGAATATTGGTGGAATGGTGGGTGCGATTGGTGGCGGCTATCTTGCGGATAGATTCCATATCAAAAAAGTACTGACCATTATGTTCCTGTGTGGTGCTATGGCATTGATTCTTCTTGGCTTTAACAGTCCGCAATTCGTGCTGTATACCCTGATTGCTGTGGCAGGTGCTGCAACGATTGGTTCACAAATCCTGCTCTATACCTTTGTAGCACAGTATTATCCATCGACGGTACGTTCTACCGGCATGGGCTGGGCATCAGGCATTGGACGTATTGGTGCGATTGTGGGTCCGGTACTTACTGGCGCATTATTGACCATGAATTTACCGCATCAAATGAACTTCTTTGCAATTGCGATTCCTGGCGTGATCGCTGCGCTGGCAATTTTCCTGGTGAACTTAAAAACTTCCGTAGATGGCCAAGTCCTTGCAACGTCTAGCGTAAAGCCAAGTCCATTGACAAAAGAAGCGATACATTAAGTTAGATTTCAATCAATAAAGATAATATTCCCAATGATATAGATCGCCATCGTAACCAGTGGTGATCTGTTGCTAGAATCGAGACGCATAATAAAAAGCGAGTTTAGGATGAACACGACACAATTATTTAATCAACCACAAATCACATTCAAACGCACAGTGCTGATGAGCATGATGGCAATGAGCTTAGGGGGCATCAGTTTGTCATCTCAAGCGCAAACCCCAGCCCAGTCGAACCAGCAGGAAATTGAACAACTTCGTCAGGAAGTTCAGGCCTTACGCGCACTGGTTGAACAGCAGCAAGCTCAGACAGCCACGGTAATTGCCCCAGTGGCAATAGCACCAGTACCAGTAAGTACGCCTGCAACTAAACCTGTCATGAAAATTGCCAGTGGTGCCGAGTTCAATTTATACGGTAATATCCGAGCGGATGCCTCTTATCAGGCTGAAGGTGGTTCAGCTACCCGCATGTATAACCAGATTAATGCTGTTCCACTTGAAGGCACAGGCGAACGTAGTGATGAGTTTAAGTCAACCCTGTCTGCAACCCGTTTAGGTATGGATTTTAAAACACCTGTCGGTGCTGGTGATAAAGCCCTGAGCGGTAAAATTGAAGTGGACTTCTTGGGTGGTGCCGGCTTTGATAACTTACGTATCCGTCATGCGTATATCAGTTATGCTAACTGGTTGATTGGTCAAACCTGGTCAAACTTTGCGGTACCTGATTATATCCCGGAAACTGTAGATGCCCTGGTTTATGCGGGCGGATCAATTAAACGGACGCCACAAGTACGTCATACCAGTACTTTTAGCCCGGCTACCAGTCTGGTCCTTGCAGTAGAAGATCCGAAAGATGGTTCCATCAAACAGCGTCTACCTGCTTTAACGGCACGTTTAAATCATAAGTTGGCAGATAATTTTATGGTCAGTGCACGGGCCATGGGTCATGAAAAACGTATCAACGAAGATGAAAAAACCGCATGGGGTCTAGGTTTAGGTGCCAAGTATGATCTTGTGCCAGGTACGACGCTCAAAGCTGACTACTATCACGTCAAAGGTGATAGCAGTTTTGTATCTTATGCCAATCCCGGGGTCATTGCAGCCACAAATGGTGATCTTTTACAAAGTGAATTTGATTCAATTTCAGTAGGTTTAACTCAGCAATTTAACGAGAAATTGCGTGGTACACTGGGTTATGGCTATATGAATTTTGACCAGAGTAATGCATATATCGCTGCCAGCGCAAATCCAACCGCCATTAACAAAGACCTATGGCAAGCTTGGGCAAATGTTTTCTATAGCCCAACCAAACCTTTGAGTTTCGGCCTGGAATATGTATATGGTGAACGTGAAGCCGTAGTGGCAGCACCAAATGGCAGTACTAAAGGTGAAGACAACCGAGTTAATGCAGTCGCAATTTATAGTTTCTAAACTTTAGCAATCTAGCAGAAGCACTATAAAAGCGTGGATGAATCAATCCACGCTTTTGCGATTTTGAAGAATGATTTCTGCCAGCAGATTGATCGAATTTTCAATTCTGGCTGTCCATTCATAAGAACAATTCAGACGAATATAATGTTGGCTGGCATGATCCGGCCTAAACAGCAGTGCAGGGGCAATCGCAATATTCTGCTGAATCAGTTGCTCATATAAAACCTGACCGTCAAGTTGTTCAGGCAATTCGATCCAGAGAAAATAACCGCTGGAATAATAGTAAATTTCACAGATGCTTCCTAAACGTGCTTTAAGTTCCTGATAAAATTTCTTTTTATACTTTTCTAAATGCTGTCTTAAATGCCTTAAATGTTTTTCATAATGATGGTGCGACATAAACTCGACCAGCGCATTTTGAAGTAAGGGACTAACAGTTAGAGTACTCATGAGCTGTAAATGCTGAATGGCATCAGAAAATGGACCGGCATACACCCAGCCTACGCGTGCACCCATCCCCAGCGTTTTGGAAAAAGATGTACAGTGCAGCACCTTCTGGTGCTGGTCAAAGTATTTAACTGGTAGCGGTTTGGCTGAACCGTAATTTAATTCCTGATAAACATCATCTTCAATCAAATACACCTGATATTTATATAAAAGTTCTGCAATTTTCTGCTTAATTTCCGGATTAACAGTAAAGCCAATCGGATTATGTGCATTCAGCATTAGCCAGCACACCTTGATCGGATACTGTTTTAAAGCCTGTTCAAATGATTCCAGATCAAAGCCGAATTGTGGGTGTTCAGGAATCGTAATCACTTGCAACCCCAAACGTTCGGCTGCCTGCCAGGCACCATAAAATATGGTTTGCTGTAGCAGGATAAAATCGCCCGGTTGAGTTAAGGCCTGCAGGGACAAGTTTAATGCCTCTAGTGCACCGGATGTAATGACAATGTCATTGGGATGACATGGGATTCCTTGTAGTTGATAGCGGTTGGCAATCAGTTGTCGTAAGTCCTGATTGCCAGGCGGCATGTGATTCTGATTGTTATAACTACTTTTTCTTTTGGCCTGCTGCGCCAGAATCTGCATGAATTTGGCGTTATATAATAGTTCTGCATTAGGAAATGCTGAACCAAAAGGTACAATTTCGGCCGGCTGAGTTGATTTTAAGAAGTTAAAAACTACCGAGTTGATTTGGATTCTGGAATTTAAACCAATCTGGACGGGCTGTTTACGGGTGAATGGCTGGGCACGTTCTGCAACAAAATAACCTGATTTATCTTTGGCGTAGACCAGACCTTGGGCTTCGAGTTCCTGATAGGCATTCAGTACTGTCATCAGACTATAGCCGGATAATTGGGCCTGTTCACGAAGGGAAGGTAATTTTTCATACGCCTTCCATACGCCATTTTCAATCATTTGACGGATTGTCTGTGCCAACTTTTCAGACTTATACATACACTTGCTGAACTAAGACTGTTCTAATTATCTTGATTTATAGCATATTTTAATATGCTTAATATAACAAATTAAGACCAGGGTGGATGTCAGTTTATTTTCAAACATGCGTTACATTAACCTGTTGTACTGTTTTTCTAAGGTCAGTATCCCTATTAAACATGACCATTAAATGGGATAGCTGTATTAAGCCAGTCGACATTCAATCAATACACGATTATTAAACTGAATATCAGGCTCAGTCTTTCTATGAAGAGTTTTTTTATTTCTATATAAATCGTGCTCTTATTTTATACGCCAGAGTCACTTCTGTAAATTTGTCACAATTCGATACTTACAAACCCAGATTTCCTTGCTAAATTCAGTCCACATGATGATAAAAATTATGTCACGGTCTCAGACCGAGCCATCATGCATATATAACAACGATATCAATACACGGACCAATAACAAGCACAAAGGAGTGGAGAATGCTCGGAAATATGATGTTTCAGCCTTTACTGATCAGCAGCATGATTGAACATGCAGGACGCTATCATGCAGATACCGAAGTAATTTCCAAAAATACTGATAGCAGTATTAAAGTTACCAATTGGGGCGAAATTCACCAAAACTCGAAACGTTTTGCCAATGTGCTGCAACAATTTGGCTTGGCGCAGGGAGATCGGGTCGCAACCATTGCCTGGAATAATCACCGCCATTTAGAATCCTGGTATGCCATTTCTGGTAGTGGTCTGGTCTGTCATACCATTAATCCGCGCTTGTTTCCTGAACAGCTGATTTTTATTATGAACGATGCCGCAGACCGTGTGGTGCTATTCGACAAGACATTTGTTCCTTTAATTAAAGCAGTGAAATCACTGCTGACCTCTGTAGAGCATTTCATCTGTCTGGATGCGGCTGATCCGGCAGTAACAGAAGCGATTCCGGAAGTACAATTTTATGATGACCTGCTGGCTGGACAAAATGCAGATTTCGAATGGCCAGTGATTGATGAAAACTCGGCAAGTTCCTTGTGTTATACCTCTGGAACCACAGGTAATCCCAAAGGTGTGCTGTATAGCCATCGCTCTACTGTATTACATAGTTATGCAATTATTTTGCCTGACTCATTAAATGTCTCAGCTGCCGATATTATGTTGCCTGTCGTACCGATGTTCCATGTCAATGCATGGGGCACTCCCTATGCTGCCGCGATGGTGGGATGTACCCTGATCCTGCCGGGACCGGGTCTGGACGGGACAAGTCTGGTTAACCTGATTGATACCTATAAGGTTTCGGTAGCACTTGGGGTTCCGACCATCTGGCAGGGGCTGATTGCAGCAGCAAATCAGTCAGGTTCAAAACTGGAAAGCCTAAAACGGAATGTAGTGGGCGGATCGGCATGCCCACCGGCCATGCTCAAAGCGTTCAAAGAACAGTTTAATTGCGAAACGATCCATGCCTGGGGCATGACGGAAATCAGTCCACTGGGTACAGCCAATCAGCTCAAGACCAAACATTTGTCTCTGTCGGATGAAGAAAAACTGCAGATTCGTCTGTCTCAAGGCCGTCCGCCATTCGGGATTGATTTACGTTTGATCGATGCAGAAAAAGGTACGCATGAAATTGAACGTGATGGACTTAGCACAGGAAACTTACAGGTTAAGGGCCATTGGGTCATCAGTCATTATTTTGGCAAGGAAGAATCTGCACTGACAGAGGATGGCTGGTTCGATACCGGCGATATTGCCACGCTGAATCAGGATGGTTTTATGAAACTCAGCGACCGCTCCAAGGATTTAATCAAGTCTGGGGGGGAATGGATTTCATCGGTAGATCTGGAAAATATTGCCATGGGACATCCGGAAATTGCGATGGCTGCCGTGATTGCTGCCCAGCACCCTAAATGGGATGAGCGTCCCGTATTAATTGCCATTATAAAGCCGGGCAGCCAGCTAATTGAGACTGATCTGCTGGATTATTATGCAGACAAAGTTGCCAAATGGCAGGTTCCAGATCGAGTCGTGTTCGTTGATGCGATTCCACTGAGTGGTACTGGTAAAATGCTGAAAAAGGATCTGCGTGAATTATATGGGACCATTCTTTTGGAACAGGCGGCAGGTTAGAGCGTCCAGTTCAAAAGAGTTCTCTTAACATGCTACTCAACAAACTGATCTCGAATAGAGGTCAGTTTTTTATGTAAACATTCGATAGAGGTACAAGTTTAAAATTCTTTTTCTCAAGATATAGCGTTGGAATCGATACTTTTAGCGAATATTGTTAGACAAAAAGCTATATTGTGGGGGTTGAGCACATAATTTGACCTGTATTGACATGGTCTGAGCATGAGAATTCTTTATCCTGAACAATATAATAATTAGACAGTTGTACATTAATGAAACTGTCTGCGGATAAGGGGATAAAAATGACAAGCATGCCAACCTATCAGCCGCATTGGATACGGGAAGATTTCATTGATTTTATTGGTGAAAAAATCCATCCAACTTGGGCAATTAAAAAAGTTAAAGCTGCTGTTATGAGTATTCAAGCTATCAGCCCTGACTTTTTCAAGATTCATTTACGTCCGAATCATAATTTTAACATCAAGTCATTTCAGGCCGGCCAGAATATTGCAGTGACCATCAGGCTCGATGGCGTACGTCATCAGCGACATTATTCTGTGGTCACTGTATTGAAAAATGGTGATCTGATCATTGCGGTTAAACAGCAGGCTAAAGTGTCACGTGCCTTAAGCCTGATGCAAATTGGTGCCGTGATCGAAATATCACAGCCCCAAGGCGAGTTCACATTGCAAAAATCCACTCAGCCGATTTTATTCCTGGCTTCAGGCAGTGGGATTACCGCAATTTATTCCTTGCTGCAAAAAGCAGTCATTCAATCTCTGGAACAGATCGACCTGATTTATTTCACTCGAGATGATGCTTTTCATGCGGAGTTGAAAACCTTGGCTTTAATGCATCAAAACTTGAAATATCACCATTTCAATACGCTGGAACACCAGCAGCATCTAACCCAAGGCTTATTACAAAAGCTAGTGCCAGATTTGACAGAGCGAAAAATTTATGCCTGTGGCTCTGCCGGGATGATGAAAGCTGCACTGAGAATCATCGATAAACTGGATTTGAAAGCCAATTTTCATTCAGAATATTTCCAGATTGCAGTCGATGAGAAAATTAAGGCGCAGCCGGTACAGTTTTTAAGATCGCAGCAAGAGTTTCAGGCCCAGGCCACTTTACTGGAAAGTGCTGAAAAATCAGGCCTGCGTCCTGCATATGGCTGCCGGATGGGAATCTGCAACACCTGTTCCTGTACCAAAGTCAGTGGTTCGGTACGCAACGTCCTGACCGGTGAAGTTGATCATGGCAACAATACCCAGATCAAACTGTGCATTTCCCAGGCAGTGAGTCCTGTGGTGATTAATCTATAACCTATTGATAAGCCATTAATTAAACTATAAGAAGGTGCTCCCATGAATATGCAAATTGATTTTAAACGACATAGCAAAAGCCAATTTCTCAGTCCTGAACAGATTAAGGAATTTGGTGCCAAAGTCGATGCAATCCGCCGCGAGGTCATGGATGATCTGGGGGAAAAAGACGCCGAATATATTTATAAAATCCGTAACTTTGTCCGCTATAGTGAAATTGCCTCACGTGGCATGCTGATGTTTGCTGGCTGGTTACCACCGGTATGGCTGGCTGGGACAGGTCTGCTCGGTCTTTCCAAAATCGTGGAAAATATGGAACTCGGCCACAATGTCATGCATGGCCAGTTTGACTGGATGAATGATCCGAGTCTGAATGGTGTGACGTATGACTGGGATACGATTTCAACCGGCGATGACTGGAAATATACGCATAACTATATTCATCATACCTATACCAATATTGTGGGGATGGATCATGATGTGGGTTATGGGCTAATTCGAGTCAGTGAATCCCAAAAATGGGAACCACGTTTCCTGTTCAATATTCCATTGGGCATTCAGTTAATGGTGTTTTTCGAATGGTATGTTGGCTTGCAGCGCCTGCATCTGGAAGACGTGATTGCCTATAAAACCAAGACCTGGAAAGAAGTCTGGGAAGAAGCAGCTCCTTTACGCAAAAAAATGCGCCGTCAGGTGTTAAAAGATTATGTATTTTTCCCAATTATTGCAGGGCCAAATGCTATTCCGGTATTTACCGGAAATGCGGTGGCCAATGTGATCCGTAGCCTGTGGGCTTCTGCTGTTATTTTTAACGGACATTTCACTGAAGATGCCGAAACCTTTGAAATGGACAATACCGATAAGGAAACCCGTGCAGAATGGTATGTCCGTCAGATTCGTGGTTCGAGCAATTTTAGCGGTACCCAATGGTTGCATATACTGAGTGGTAATTTGAGCCATCAGATTGAGCATCATCTGTTCCCGGATATGCCGGCCAACCGTTATGTTGAGGTTGCTCCAAAGGTCAAAGCACTCTGTGCAGAATATGGTATTCACTACAACGAAGCCAGCTTTATGAAACAGTTTTCTACCGTATGGGTAAGACTGGCAAAATGTTCTTTGCCAAATGAATGGAATCAGCAAATTACCGGAAAAACTCACGCAGTAAAATCAGTGTTCAGTTACTTTAAGGCGAAGCTGGTGAGTTAATTATTTCAAGTTTCTCAGTTATCCAGTTTGGTACTCCTCAATAGATTTGGATGGTTTATTGAGGATTTTTTTATCACCCCAGTTCATGAATGGAATATGAAGATCATTTTCAAAAAAATGACGAAGGTTAGACAAACTCATTACGGTCGAAACGCTTCACCTACAAGTTGATGGTTTAGGCACAGTCCCTTCTTTTTATAATGGCCGCGTTCTATCATCTAAGGTCTCAATTTTGCAATATCTTAAATATTTTTCAGCAATCCCATTATTAGTGCTTCTAACAGCTTGTAATACCCCTGAAACGCCAGCACCAGATTATCAGGGCAACTGGAAAAACACCATGGAAAATCCAAAACTTGAAAATATTCTGGTTATTTCCAAAAATGGTAAAAATTATCTGATAACCAATACTATTAAAGATAAGGAAACCGGTAAAACCGAGAAAAAGAATCCAATGCCCGCAGCAGTGAACGAAAATGGCCTGCTTCAGCTGAACGCAGGTGCAGGTATGGTCGATTTCGCAATCGATGAGAAAACCGGAAATCTGGTCGGTTCAGGTTCAGTCTATAAAAAAGCCAAATAGTCAGCGAGAATTTTACGCACAAGATAAAATTAAAGATGTCATGCGAAAGGATAAGCATGATATCTTTTTTTAGGAATGCTTTATGGGACGAAACCTAATAATTCAGCAAAATCTTCGACAAAATAATTCGCTTTGGCTTTGATCAAATCTATTTCATGAGCGGAGTGCTGATCATAAATTGCCACCACCTCGATGCCCGCATGATTTGCTGCTTCTACACCGACTAAAGAGTCTTCAATAATTAGACATTCCTCAGGTCGAAGGTTAAAGGTTTGCAAAACATTCAGGTAAACCTCGGGATGAGGTTTAATATTCTGGACATTTTCACGGGTGAGAATCAAGGCAAAATTCTTATCAAAGCTGATTTTAGAATTAATATTTCGATTGTTATCCTGATAGCGCTGTACATTGAATAAACTGGTGGTGGTGGTCAAAGCCAGAGATATCTGTTGCTGTTTTAAAGCGTGAATCAGGAGGTCGGCCTGAGGTTTTAACTCGACGATATGATCCAGAAAATGTCGGGAAATTGTATAACGACGATTTTTTACTTCTTCTTTAGCTGGTTCAAAACCGTATTGTTCTTTTAAAAATCCACAATATTCCAGATAAGGATCTGGTCTATGTCTCAAGGCGGTAAGTTGAAGATCGCGCTGTTGCTGAATCTCATGTAAATCGACTTTTCTGTTGGAGAGCTCATCAATCAGGGCTGCATCGACCTGATTCCAGATGCCTACAGAATCAATCAACGTACCATCCAGATCAAAACAGACCAGCTTTTTATCCTGAAACATATAAGATTTCTCTGTATTTTTACCATTTATTGGGTGTGGCTGAGTATATCGCATACGATTTAAATGTTTAACTGGCCTGAGTAAACCGGGCTGGAATTTTACGCTAAGGTACTTTTTAATGAATTTATTCATCTGGCAAAAGTATTTATTTACGGAAAATTACAGCGAGTTTAATCCTGAAAATAGTTGCGAAGTGTTATATTTTAATCTGACCCTCAATAGACTTATGCGGATGAAAGACCTGTCCGAATGATGAGAAAGTTAAAGGAAATGTATTTCTGTGTTTGAACTTGACTGTAAATTGCTCAGTATTTTTTATTATGTCTATAAATTTAAAAACGTATCTCAGGCAGCCGATCATTTAGATATGAGCCAGCCAGCGGTGAGCAATCTGCTGAACAAAATTCGCCAGCATTATGGTGATCCTTTATTTTTACGTATTGGCAATGAAATGCTACCTACGGATCTATCCAAACAGCTCTTTCCCTTGGTCAGCGAAGCACTGAGCAAAGTTGAAGCAATCAATAATTTTACGATCAATTTTGATCAGGTCACTTCACAGCAGCGCTTTACACTGGCGATGACCGATGTATCACATCTGGTGTTATTGCCAAAAATTTCACAGTATCTGAAGCAGCATGCATCCCATATCCGTCTGAATGTGCGTCCGATTACCTCGGAAACCAGTTATCAAATGGCCAATGGTGAGATTGATCTGGCTTTGGGCTTCTTGCCAAATCTGGAGAATGGCTTTTATCAGCAGAAACTGTTTGAACAGTATTATGTGGTGATCGCTGCGAAAGACCATCCGCGGCTCACGGGTGACTGCATCACGACCGAAGAGTATTTACATGAAACCCATATCGATATTGATGCCGGGATGGGGCATTACCATATTGAAAATGAATTGCTGAATCTGGAACTTAAGCGTGACATTCTAATGCGTCTGCCAAGTTATCTGGGAGTCGGACTGGTAGTGCAGGAAACCGATGCGATTGCGACCGTGCCTTATTATTTGAGTGAAGTCCTGTTATCACGTGGCAATCTCAAGATCTTTAATGCGCCAATTGCGTTCCCGACCTATTCCGTAAAGCAGTATTGGCATATGTCCTGTCATCATAAAACCAGCCATCAATGGTTACGCAATATGCTGCATGAGATTTTAAGTAAATAACTCTACAACTTAAATAGTTTGATTGAGTTCTCATCTCTAGATTTTAAACTCCCGGTTCAAGCCGGGATTTTTTTATTTTGGTACATCTTGATGCCTTTTTCAGAGCCTTGCACCTGAAGTGATCAGTTCCATCTTAAAAAAAAGTATTACGAATATAAAAAATAGTATTACCAGTTTGGCACGTCCTTTGCATCTATCTACTCAATCATAAAGTGATCTAGGGTTCCGATACATGAAGATTCATGTAGGTCTGCGACCGAGAGTTCACGGCTTAAGTTTCAAGCTCAAGCTACACGGAGGGATAAAAGCCCGGGAGGTAAACCGTACAAGTTAGATGCAGAGGCTGTTATGAGCACAACTACTTATCACGAAGATTCCGCACTTTGGACTGAACTTTTACCGGGTGGCCATCACTGGTCAGCGCGCATTCAACGTGGCGCAGTTTTACAACTCAAATCCTTGGGCGCAAATACCAATGTTTCACTGTTTTGTGTGAATAGTGAAGACAAGCTTGAAGCCTATAACATGCCAGACAGCCTTAAAGGTCAACACAGCGCATTTTTAAGTACAGGGCACATTTTGGCGTCAGATTTGGGTCGTGCGATGGTGTCAATTGTCAAAGATGACCACGGTTGGAATGATGCTTTTTGTGCACCAAGTACCGCACCGCAAATTGAAGCACAGTTTGGCACGAAGACCTTCCAGGATGCCCGTAACGATATGTACCGCAATGGCAAAGACAGTCTGCTTTTAGAGATGACCAAGTTTGGTTTATCGGCTACGGACTTAAGCAATACTTTAAACCTCTTCTCAAAAGTTCAACCGGATGACAACGGCAACTTGTCTTATGTGAAGTCTGACAATACCGATCAAGTGATTGAACTGCGCTTTGAAATGGATTGTTTGGTGTTTTTATCTAGCGCACCGCATGCCTTAGATAACTCATCTGAATATGTACCTGCTGATATTCAACTCTCACTGTTTAAAGCACTTCCTTTAGGCGACACCGATGTCTGCCGTGATTCATGCCCGCAAAATCAGCGTGCGTTCCAAAATAATAACCGCTACTACGCTTTAACTGCTTAAGGGGAATAATCATGACTGCATTAGTAAACCTAGAAAAATCAGTACTCAGCGAAGTTTGTCCTGCCGGTGAAGCGTGGATGTGCGAAGTCAAAAAAGGCCAGTATTTCCGTATCGTGGATCTAGAAGGCAACCAAGCGGTAGATACCTTATTTATTTCCGCACATAACCCTGAAGAGCGTTATAGCGCAACCGATACTTTGGCGATGAACCGTCAAATTTATCTCGAAAAAGGCACAACTTTATATACTAACTTTGGCAATAAAATCGCCACCATTAATGATGACAATTGCGGTCGCCATGACACTTTAGGCGGTGCATGTTCATGTGAAAGTAATACCGTACGTTATGCCCATGACAAATACCCAATGCACAGTTGCCGCAACAATTTCATGATTGCACTGTCACAGCATCCAATTGCGAAAAAGCATGGTCTGAATGTGCGCCATATCGGTCCAAACATTAACTTCTTTATGAATGTACCGGTGACTTCAGACGGTCACCTGAAATTTGATGATGGTATTTCTGCACCAGGTAAATATGTGGAAATTAAAGCGGAGATGGATTTAATTGTGCTGATCTCGAATTGCCCGCAACTGAATAACCCATGTAATGCCTATAACCCAACAAAAATCCAATTAATCATCCGTGAAGGCGAGGAGTAAGCCATGTTTAATAAAGTACTCATCGCCAACCGTGGTGCAATTGCGTGTCGTGTCATTCGTACCCTTAAAAAACTCGGCATTCAATCTGTTGCGGTCTACTCAGAAGCCGACCGTGATTCATTGCATGTGACTTTAGCCGATGAAGCAGTGTTGATTGGTGATGCACCTGCAAGCCAAAGCTATCTCAATGTCGATAAAATCCTAGAAGTTGCCAAACAAACTGGGGCAGAAGCTATTCATCCGGGTTATGGCTTCCTGTCTGAAAATGCGGAATTCTGTAATTTGTGTGAAGTAGAAGGCATTGTGTTCCTGGGGCCAAATGCTGAGCAAATGAAAGCCTTTGGTTTAAAACACACGGCGCGTGAACTTGCGATTCAAGCCAATGTACCATTACTTCCGGGTAGTCAGTTATTGGCTGATGAAGCAGAAGCATTGCTTGAAGCGGAGCGTATTGGCTATCCTGTGATGCTAAAAAGTACCGCAGGCGGTGGCGGTATCGGGATGCGCTTGGTGTGGAATGCGGAAGAGCTGAAAGATGCTTATGCAACCGTGTCTTATTTAGCACAAGTCAACTTTAAAGATGCAGGTTTGTACCTCGAAAAATTTGTGCAAAATGCCCGTCATATTGAAGTGCAAATTTTTGGTGATGGCAATGGTTTAGTCTTAGCTTTAGGTGAACGTGATTGTTCGGTGCAACGTCGTAACCAAAAAGTGATTGAGGAAACACCTGCACCACATCTCAACGATGAGCAACGTGCCTATATTCAAAATGTCGCGATTCAATTGATGCAATCGGTAAATTACCGCTCTGCAGGTACAGTTGAATTTGTGATGGATACCGACACGCAAGAATTTTATTTCTTGGAAGTAAATACTCGTCTACAAGTCGAACATGGCGTCACTGAGCAAGTCTTTGGTGTCGATCTTGTTGAATGGATGGTGACTTTAGGCAGTGGTGATTGGGTTGCCCCAACATCAAAACTTGAATCTAAAGGTCATTCGATCCAAGTACGTCTCTATGCCGAAGATCCAATCAAAAATTTCCAACCAAGTGCAGGTTTGCTGACGCATGTTGATTTTGATGCCAATGCCCGTAATGAAACATGGGTAGAAACAGGCTCAAATGTCTCATCTTTCTATGACCCGATGATTGCCAAAATCATTGTCACAGCAGATGATCGTGAATCAGCAATTCAAACCATGACCGACACGCTGGCTAAAACCCAAGTGGCAGGCATTGAAACCAATCTTGAATATCTACAAAACATTATCGACTGCGATGTATTTAAAGCAGGCACGCAAACCACACACTTTTTAAATACCTTTGAGTGGAAAACCCAAAAAATTGAAGTGTTACAAGCGGGTATTCAAACCGCTGTGCAAGATGTCACAGGTCGTTTGGGCTATTGGGATGTGGGCGTACCGCCATCGGGTGCGATTGATCCACTGTCTTTGAATGTCGCAAACCAACTGTTGGGCAATGCACCGAATACCGCAGGTCTCGAATGTACCTTGCAAGGACCAAGTTTAAAATTCCACTGCGATAGCCAAATTGTGCTCGCAGGTGGTGATATGCCATCGACTTTGGATGGTGTGTCTGTCCCGATGTGGCAGACTGTGAATGTGCGCAAGGGTCAGGTGCTGAAATGTGGCAAGATCGCCACAGGTTGCCGTACCTATATCGGCATCAAAGGTGGTCTGAATGTGCCTGAGTATCTAGGCTCACAAGCGACCTTTACGCTTGGTCAATTTGGCGGTCATGCAGGGCGTAATTTACTGATTGGCGATATGCTTCCAATCACGGCATTTACATCCGATGACGTCAAAGCATTAATAGAAGATCAAATCCCGACATTCTCAAATACTTGGGAAATTGCGGTGATGTATGGTCCACACGGTGCGCCTGATTTCTTTACCAAAAACGACATTGATACGTTCTTTGCTAACGAATTTGAAATTCACTTTAACTCAAGCCGTACCGGTATCCGTTTGATTGGGCCTAAACCTGAATGGGCACGTCAGGACGGTGGTGAAGCGGGTCTACATCCATCCAATATTCATGACAATGCATACGCAATTGGTGCGATTGATTTCACTGGGGATATGCCAATTATCTTAGGTCCAGATGGTCCAAGCCTTGGTGGTTTTGTCTGTCCTGCGGTGGTGATCAATTCTGAACTTTGGAAACTCGGTCAGCTGAAAGCCGGTGATAAAGTCAAATTTGTGCCTGTGAGCTACCATCAAGCCAAACTGCTGAATGAAAAATATCATGCGCAATTAACTGCTCAAGATACGCAAGCCGTCGCTTTTGATGAATCGTTCTATCCTGAAATTAGCACGCTGAAATCTGCCATTTTAGATACCTTAAAAGGTCAAAATGGTACGCCTGATGTGGTGTATCGTCCTGCGGGCAACAACTATATGCTCGTTGAATATGGCGAATTGGTTTTAGATTTAAACCTGCGTTTCCGTATTCATGCGCTAATGCAATGGGTGAAAGATAAAAACATTCAAGGCATTATCGACCTCACACCGGGCATTCGTTCACTGCAAATCCATTTTGATTCGACCCAGCTCGATCAGATTGATTTATTGCGTATGCTACAAGTGGCGGAAGAGCAACTGCCTGATGTGACCGAGATGCAAGTGCCATCACGTACTGTGTATTTACCGCTTGCTTGGGAAGATTCACAAACCCAACTTGCCACTGAACGTTATATGCAAACCGTGCGCCCAGATGCACCGTGGTGTCCGGACAATATCGAATTTATCCGTCGTATCAATGGTTTAAAAGACAAACAAGCCGTAAAAGACGTGGTTTATAACGCGAGTTATCTGGTCATGGGCTTGGGCGATGTGTACTTAGGTGCGCCTGTAGCAACACCACTTGATCCGCGTCAGCGTTTAGTCACTACCAAATATAACCCTGCGCGTACTTGGACACCTGAGAATGCTGTCGGTATTGGCGGTGCGTATATGTGTGTTTACGGTATGGAGGGTCCGGGTGGCTATCAGTTTGTCGGTCGTACCTCGCAAATGTGGTCACGATACCGTAAAAACCCTGATTTTGAGCAAGGTATGCCGTGGTTATTACGCTTCTTTGACCAAATTAAGTTTTATGAAGTGTCTGAAGCGGAACTCATGCAAATGCGTGAGGACTTTAAAGCGGGTCGTTTAAAACTGCGTATTGAAGAAGGTGTATTGAACCTCAAAGAATACAATGACTTCTTAACGGAAAATCAAGAATCTATTTCTGCCTTTAAAGCGGTACAACAAGCCAACTTTGATGCGGAGCGTAAACGTTGGCATGAAGCAGGGCTTGCAGAATATGTCTCTGAAAGCCTGGATGCCGTGGATGATGGTGAGGGTGTTGAAGTGCCTGAAGGTGGTTGTGCAGTGGAATCGCATATGCCGGGTTCAATTTGGAAAATTGAATGTCAGTCGGGGGATATTGTGGAAGAAGGTGCAACGCTTGCAGTGATTGAAGCGATGAAGATTGAGATTCCGATTATTGCGCCTGAGCGTATGAAGGTTGAAGCGATTACCATTGAAAAAGGGCAAACGGTGAAAACGGGGCAGGTGTTGTTTACGTTAGCGCCAGTGGCTTGAGGAATTAGAAAAAAAGACCGCTTAGGCGGTCTTTTTTTCTAATTCCACTAAACCAAATCTTTCCTCGATTTGGTTAATGAATTTAAGGAATTCATTATTTCCTTGTTGGTCTGTACAGCTTTGTATGATTTCATCGCATGTAGTTAAGTCCCACAATTTTTCAATAATGTTAGTTTGCTTAACTGATTTATATGGCAACAAGAGTGGTTGCAATATTACCTTTTGGTCAGAAAAGTCATCAGGTGAATGATTAACCTCATTTTTTGTTACCCTAAGTATTAGGTTTGGGTGTAAATAGTTTTCACATTCTCTTTTGTTTGTTAGATGAAAAATTATATTCGGATATTTTGCTTTTATGGCTAAATTTTGCTGATATTTAGGACATTTTTGACCATCATTGTCTGAGTCAAAAAATACAGCCCATGGTTTTTGTAAGGATTCTATGAGTTTATAATTTACCCAATGTTTTAAGTTGTCACTTCCACCACTAATCAGAAGTTGTACATCTAATTCAGCGATATAATCTTTTTGAATCAATCCATTTTCTGCAAATTTTGTAAATATGTGCTTTAAAAATACAACATCTGAAACACCTTCAACAAAGATATATCCACGACATTGAAGATTAGAAATATCACCAAAAGGATGTATGCCTAAATCTGAACTGATTGATTTTAAAATGTGATTACAATCAGCATGGGCTATCACATGTTGATTTTTTTCATCCTTAGTTATGTATCTTAAACTACTAATAGGCATCAGTCCCGCTAAGGCTGGGGTATGAGTAGTTACTAATATTTGAGTTTTTGGCAATATAGATAAATCAAGAAGTGCTTTTATTAACATCTCCTGATAATCAGGATGTTGTGAGGTTTCAGGCTCTTCAATAGCATAGATTATTGATCGGCCATTTGCTTCCCGGAATTTTTTCTCTGCTTCAGCTCTAAAAAAATTTAATAAGATAAGTCTTCTGACACCACTTCCTCGTTTATTAATAGGTATTCCTTGTTCTGAACTTAACGCCATAGAAAAAATAGATTCCCATTTAGGTTCTTTGGAAAAATCTGGGATCAAATCTTGTGCTAGATTTGGATCCATTTCGGCTAATTTCTCTAGAGTTCGCCCAGCTACATCTTCAACTTTAGTTTTGATATGTTCTTGGATTTTTTGTAATTGTGGTTGAATTTCAGAGAGCGCATGCTTAATTGCTAATTTCATAGGATCTTGGACTTCACTGTCTTGATCACTACTATTTCGATCCGACTTAAATAAAGCGTAAATTGGTAAAAAATTCTTTAAGGCGTCCCAAACATTTTTAGCATCTTCTTTATTTAGGGGAACTTCTTTAAGTCTGAATGTTAAAGGTTCAGATTGAAAAAGGTATTGTCTTAAAGATGTATTAGATCTTTGATCTTGTACTTGAGATATATCTAACCCTTTTGTTTTAAACAATGCTTTTAAATCTGCATTTTTCAAAATGATCAAATTATCTAAACCATTATTATCTGGATACTTAGCAAGGAGACATAAGTCAGTAGAGACTTTTTGATTTACTCGAAATGTTTTTTTAATTTCTAAGTAACCTTCTGAATTTAATAAATACTCTTCTTGTAAAGTTGTGACAGACGTTGCATCAAGTGTTAGAGAAGTTGGAATGTCATCAAAAATACAAGTTATTGAAATATTATCCTCTTCTGTACAGTTCACACATTTATCACTCTTATCTAAAGAAGAGTTTTCAAAGAAAATATCTAGTGCTTCTAAAATAGTAGATTTACCAGCATCATTTTTACCAATGATTCCTGTTAAATCTGAATCAATATATATCAAGTTCTCGCCCTGATATCCCCTAAAATTTTCTAATTTAAGTGCTATTAATTTCATAATAATATTTATCTGTAGTTGAATTTTTAGTTTAAAAATTAATCCAATTAAACTTTAACATTTTGTTTTTGTGATTAAAAGATAAATATGACTTAACTAAAAGACCTACTAATTAGTCTTTTAAAAGATCTTTAAAACGGTAATTACTTGACGATTACTTGCATATCTAGGACCTCGACTAATATGAACAATATTATCCACTCACGCTTTGTCGCAAGCTTTTCAGACCTTAAAAAGAACCCAATGGAAGTGGTCACTAATGGTTTTATCGAAACAATATCATTCTTAAAATTACATCAGGTGAATAATTTTCTTGTTAAAATCAAAACAGGAATTTTCAGGGATGAATGGAATATGGCAAAGAATTTACAAGAACTTTTAGGAAAGCGTAGCCTTGAAAGTCAAAAACGAATTTTAGAAAAGGCAAATGAAATTTTAAATAATCTTGTTCAAGAAGATCGTCAATTATTAAAAATTGCAGAAGAAGTTGAAACTGAAAAAACTGTAAAGATAAGTATTAATGACCTACGAGCTCGAGTTCACAAAAACCGCGCTTAAAGAGTTTAATATGTTCAGCCACACTTTGATGCACCCTCGAACCCTCATGGTGCAAAATGGTCTATTTTTTAGGCATACTTAAAAAATAAATTATTCTTGTTTTGCCTCTTTTTACGTATGTAATTGATTTGCCACGCATTCTGCTTAAATCTATTCTATTTTTATATTGTGGCACGCTTAATGCATTTATTTATATACAACATAAATAGAGGAGAGCAATACACTTGATCACTCATAATCACAAACATCGGTTAACCATTCATGTATAAAAAGAATAGCAAGGACATGAGCAATCAAAATGGAATAAACCGGTGAAATACAAAACTTACTTTTGCTTTAGAACAAGCCCCATTTCAATGTTATGGGGCTTTTTTTCGCCCTTTTATATAAGTTTATTCACCTCATCCAAATAACTAAAAATTGGCACACTTTCTGCATTTTCCTAAGTAATACGAAATTTTGGTTTTGTAATATTTACAGGAGATGCACATGAACAATCCGACATCAAATAAAAAAATGCATCCATGGCTTCACTTTTTGGTTGAGCTGCTCAGCATACGCGCAGGCTTTCACATTAAACAGTCTTCCCAATACCAACCCAAGGATCAACATCGTGCCTAAACAAAAATTGGCACGGATCAGTATTACCGTGCCAGAAACCACGTTACATGCGATGGACCAAAAAATTGTCGAGCAGCATTATGAAAGCCGCTCACAGGCCATTGTCGACATGATTAACCGCCACCTGATTGATGATCTGGTGATTCGCGATGAAGTCATGGTTGGCACACTCACCTTGCTCTATGACGTCAGTCTGAAACCGCTGCGCAGTCAGCTGGTCGATCTGCAACAGCAGTATCTGGCACAAGTGATCAATTCGCTTCATATCCAGCTGGATGATGAAAAAATCCTGCAAGTCATGCTGATGCAGGGCGCGAGCAGTGATCTGAAAGAAATTAGCGAACAATTTATTGCACTGAAAGGCGTGATTAAAGGGCATCTCGAACTGATGGATGCTGTCATGCCGCCCATTCCACAAAATACCGAACACACTTAAGGAGAACAGCTGTGCACAACTTATGGACTGTACAGGACTGGCAACACGCCTACCAGAATAACAATATCCAGCTTAGTGACCTGATTGAGTATGTTGCCGAGTTTAAGAATGACGATCATGCCTGGATTTCAATTGCGACAGCAGCACAATTACAGGCACAAATTGATGCATTGACTGGTGCAGATATTGCAAGCTTGCCACTTTATGGGGTGCCATTTGCAGTCAAGGACAATATTGATGTTGCAGGGTTCTATACCACAGCCGCATGTAAAGAGGCAGCTTATCTGGCGACTTCCGATGCTACAGCAGTAGCCAAATTAAAAGCTGCCGGCGCGATTGTCGTGGGTAAAACCAATCTGGACCAGTTTGCGACGGGTCTGGTCGGTGTGCGCTCCCCATACGGCGCGGTGAAAAACAGCTTTAATCCTGAATATATCAGTGGCGGTTCAAGCTCAGGTTCCAGCGTGGTGGTAGCCAATGGATTAGTACCATTTTCACTGGGTACAGATACTGCAGGTTCAGGACGTGTGCCGGCAGGGCACAATAACATTGTCGGACTCAAACCGACCAAAGGCTGGTTCTCGACTACAGGCCTGATTCCGGCTTGTCGCACCATCGATGTGATTTCGATTTTTGCCTTAACGGTGGATGATGCCTGGCAGGTGGCGCAAGTCATGCAAGGCTATGATGCCAGTGATGATTATTCCCGAGTACATCCTCAAAATGTACCGAGCCAATTTTCAAAAGGGAAAATTGCCATTCCGGATACACTGGAATTTTATGGCGATGCTGAAACTGAAAAAGCGTTTAATCTGGCGATCGCACGTGTACAAAGCTTGGGCTATACGGTTGAGCCGATTGATTTTGCTCCATTTCAGCAACTGGCGACTGCACTTTACAATCGCTCTTGGGTGGCTGAACGTACCAGTGCCGTAGAAAAAATGGTGCAACGCGAGCAGACCCATCCGGTAATTGGCCAGATTATTGCGCAGGCAGACCGGTTCAATGCGGTCGATGCCATGCAAGATGAATATGAACGCGCCCGCCTGAGCCGTATTATTCAAAATACACTGGCAGATTATGATGCCTTGATGGTGCCTACTGCACCCACTATTTATCGCATTGCAGAAGTAGAAGCCGATCCTCTGGTCAAAAACAGCCACATGGGCGCTTATACCAATTTTGTCAATTTTGCCGATCTGTCAGCTTTGGCGCTACCAAATAGCATTCGTGCTGATGGTTTGCCAACGGGCGTGACCTTTATTGCGTCAGCCTGGATGGATGAAGCACTGGCCAAATTCGGGCAAAAATGGCAGCAGGCGAGCCAGGTAAAACAGGGCACCTCTGAACTTAGCTATGAAAAAACAACTGAAATCTCATCGGGTCACAGCGTCAAACTGGCTGTCGTCGGAGCACATCTGACCGGAATGCCGCTGAATTTTCAGCTGACCACACGTGGTGGCACCCTGATCAAGCAGACCCAGACTGCTTCGCATTACAAACTCTATGCTTTAAAAAATACCACACCGCCAAAACCCGGCCTGCAATACAGCGTGAAAGGTTGTTCAATTGAAGTCGAAGTCTGGGACATTCCGCGTGCACTGTTCGGGGACATTGTTGCAGAAGTGCCAGCACCTTTGGGGATCGGTAATGTTCAGCTGATCGATGGTACTTGGGTCAAAGGCTTTATCTGTGAAGGCTATGCACTTGAAGATGCAACAGATATCAGTCATTTCGGTGGCTGGCGCGAATTTATGAAATCTAAACAACTTTCAAATACCAAATTTAAATGTGAATGCATAGGGGAAGTCGCAAAATGATCAAAAAAGCACTGATGTCCGTTTCCGTACTGTCTGCAATCCTTTTTAGTGGCTGTGACAATACCGCTAAAGTACCTGAACCAAGTGCCAAGGCAGAAGGACGTGTGACGACTCAGCCCATCCGGATTGGTTATAGTGACTGGCCGGGATTTGTGGCCTGGCAGGTGGCGATTGAAAAAGGCTGGCTGAAAGATGCCGGAGTTAATGCCGATTTTAAATGGTTTGACTATTCTGCTTCACTCTCTGCATTCGCAGCGAATCAGCTGGATGCTGTACTGGTCACCAATGGTGATAATTTGGTCACTGGCTCTGGCGGTACCAAGGGTGTGATGATCATGGCGACTGATTATTCAGCTGGAAATGACGTAATTATTGCCAAGAATGGCATTAACTCAATTCAGGATCTGCGCGGTAAAACAGTTGCGACTGAAAAAGGCCTGGTCGATCACTTGTTACTGTCCACTGCACTAGAGGATGCCAAAATTGGCATGAATGAGGTCAAACTGGTCAATACCATGACCAATGAATTGCCACAGGTTTTTGCCACTCCCGATATTGATGCGATTGCGGTATGGCAGCCAGTGGCGAATCAGGCTCTATCTGCAGTGGCCGGTTCAAAAATCATTTTCACCTCTAAAGACAAGCCGGGATTAATCTACGATACCTTGACCGTGAATCCCGCCCATCTGGAAGCCAATAAAGAGCAATGGAAAAAGGTGATTCAGGTTTGGGATAAAACCGTCAAATACATCAATGACCCGGCGACTCGAGAAGACGCTGCGCAGATCATGTCCAAACGTGTCGGTGTCGATGCGAAAACCTATATGCAGTTCATTGATGGCACGCATTTGCTGGATCTGGCCGCCAACAAGAAAGTCTTTACCAAAGGTGATGGTTTCGACTCGATCTATGGTTCTAGCTATCATGTGAACAAGTTCAATGTGGCTAACGGCATTTATACGACTGAAATGAACGTGGATGGCGTGATTGTTCCAACGCTGGTACAAGAGCTGCAATAAAGCCTGATCTCTTGCATAAAAAATCCCCGGTCTGGGGATTTTTTACTATCAGATGAATATTAAAAAATTAAAGCTGCGTACTTTTGGAAAAGACATTGATAAAAATAATGCCAATAATCATAAATGCCAGACCGATCAGCGCGGGAAGATCCAGTTGCTGTTTAAACACCAAGAGGCCAACCGCTGAAATCAGGATAATACCGGCACCAGACCAGATTGCATAAGCAATGCCCATCGGGATGGTTTTCATGGTCAATGACAGGAAAAACAGGGCAACGGCATAACCGGCAATGGTGGCAAGTGAAGGCCAGAGCACGCTAAAACCATTGGAAGCTTTCAATGCAGAAGTTGCAATGACTTCTGCAATAATGGCAATCGACAGATATAAAAAAGACATATTTCTCCCTATAACACCCGTTCTGCATGCTGCATCAGGTGATCCTGTTCTGACTTTAACCAGCTTTCAGCTTGTGTAGTCGTGGGGGTAGCATATTGAAATTGGTAATCCGGCTGGTATATATCCAGCTCAAAAATCAGGTCAATTTGACGACCATCTAAAATGACATGCTGAACCAGACTGCTTTCATTGAGAACTTCAAAATTTTCCAGCTTAAAGGCTTTGCCTGTTTCGCTTGTGCGGGTGCTGTAAGTTTTAGCTTGGCCATCAGTCCCGATAGAAACTTCAAAACTTTCCACCAAGGCGAACACGGTCGGATCGACTGCTTTCAAATCCATTTGAGCTACTACACTTTGCACTTCAGGCAAACGCGTCAGGGCATAAGCAATATGATCACCACAAATAATCAGACCACCATCCATTTCCAGTGTCTGACCAGATTGAACATCAATCGCAGATTGCAGCCGCAGCCCTAAAAATAGGCCATGTTGTACCTGCTGGCGCCAGTCTTCCACATAGACATTGCTTGGAGAAAATTCCAGAATGCAGTTGCCAATCGCATGCAACTTGGCTGGTTCCGGCCACTGCACATGATTCTGGTAATTGGCGTAGTCTTTCACTTCCCAGGACAATAGCTGGCTAGCGCTATCCCAAAGTGTATTGCCAATCCAGCCTTGGCGCTCCTGAACAGCAGTTCCTGTCTGGCTTTTTAGACGAAGATCAATGGTAAAACTGCGCGACTGAAACCAGTACACAATGGTGTTTTCATCGGTCAGGCCATTATAAAAACTGATGCTTTTACGCCGAAATGCCCCATATAAAAAGCCTGGAATAATCTCTGGCTGAAAAGTCACAGGCTTTAAGCTTTTAATTACTTCAAACAGATTCATGATGCTGTCTCCGCCTGTTCTTCAAGTCCAAAAGAGGAAAGTGGTACAGCATTTTTTAAGATCAGTTCACCGCTAGCAACGCGCTGTTTTAAATATTGAAAGGTCTGGGCGGTCTGATTAAACAGATGCTCACCCCCGATCAGGGCAGAATATTTGGAATTTTCAGTGGGAATAACCGGTTCAATCACGGTGTCATAATTGCAGGCGCAAAATAGCGGGAACGAATAACGTTCTTCCGAGACCTTTTTCACGCGGTGCTTGGTGGCGAGATATTTACCATTTGACAGAATTTCCATCATGTCACCGATATTCATCACCAGTGTGTTTTCAATCAGTGGAATGTCGATCCATTCGCCTGCTTTATTCAAAACCTGTAAGCCGGGTGCGGTGGGTAACAGCAGGGTAAAGCATTCGTAATCGGTATGTGCGCCAATGCCTTCGGCATCTTGCACTTCCGGATTATAGGGATAATGAATCAAGCGTAGCTGACTTGGTGCATCAGTAATTTTGCTTTCAAAAAAGTCCTCACGAACGCCCAATGCCAGTGCAAAGGCAGAAAAAACCTGCCGGCTGATCTCACGCAGATGGCTGTAGTATTGGCTGACAATAGACTTGAAATCCGGATGGTCTGGCCATAAGGTGGGGCCAAGTAAAGGAAAGTTTTTTTGTGTACCCTGATAATCATAATTGACATCATAGGCTTCTTTTAAATCATAACTGTTGCCGGCAAACTGTTCTTCGCCAATCGGCACATAGCCACTATGGTTTTTTGATTTGCCAATATAGTGCTGCATTTTGGTGTCCCGATCCTGAGAAAAATAGGACTGGGCCATTTCAATCAGGGCTTTGGCGTAGTCAAAATTAAACTGGCTACCTTGCAGATAAAGAAATCCGACTTCTTTACAGGCATGATCCAGAGCATGAGCAACTTCAATACGATCAGCTAAATCCGGACTTTGCAATTTTGAAATATCAACCAGTGGGAGTACATATTGCGCTTGCATGACAATCACCTCTAATGTTGGTCGTCCAACACAGCGATTAAAACCTTCGGGTCGTCCCAAAGGCATTTTGGATAATATTATTTATTGCTGCTGACCTTGGTCATACGCGGAATGACCGGCAGTTCTGCCAGTGCCGGATCCAGTTCATCTTCTTCAGCATGCACCAGATAATCGACACGTTGTCTTAACTGTTTAAATTCAGGACTAAGCATGACGTCTGGATGGCGTGGACGAGGTAGATCAACTTCAATAATTTCCTTGATTTCACCCGGATTGGCTTTCAGTGCAACAATCCGGTCGGCCAGTAAAATGGCTTCATCCATATCGTGGGTCACAAAAATGATAGTGATATCAATGTTTTGCCATAGGTCCATCAGGTGACGCTGCATTTTTTGCCGGGTATGTGGATCAAGTGCCCCAAAAGGTTCATCCATCAACAGGATTTTCGGTTCATTGACCAAAGCCCGGGCAATCGCAACACGCTGTTTCATCCCGCCAGACAGCTCATGCGGATACTGGTTTTCATACTTTTCCAGACCAATGATATTGATCCATTCACGTGCCTGTGCTTCGGCCGCTGCACTACTTTGGCCTTTCATGCGCGGACCAAACATGACATTTTCCTTGACGGTTTTCCATGGAAACAGGGTATAGCCCTGGAACACCATGCCACGCTCCGGACTTGGGCCGGTAATTGGCTGACCATCTACCAGAATCTCACCACTGCTATAAGGATCCAGACCGGCGACGACACGGCTAAAGGTTGACTTGCCGCAACCGGAAGGCCCAATCACACAGATGAATTCACGCTTATGAATTTTCAAATTGAGTGCATTTAAAACCGTACGTTCAGTTTTGCCATGACTGAATTTTTGCGTCAATTGCTTCGCTTCCAGAATCACCGGACGGCTATAAATCTTGTCAAAGTATTCGCGGGTATTAAATTCAGTGTTTTGCATCAGTTAGCTCCCGGTTTCCATTTAAATAAGCGTTGTCCCAGTTTCATTAAAATCACATCACACAGCAGACCAATCACCCCGATAATCAGGATCGCGGCAAAGACATTGGGAAAGTTCTGATAGCGGGCTTGCTGGGTAATGAACCAGGTAATTCCGGAGGTGCTGCCGATCAGTTCAGCTACGATCAGGTACGTCCACGCCCAACCCAGCAACACGCGCAGATTACGGTAAATTTCTGGCATAGCCGCTGGAATCACCACATGAAACAGGCTTTTGAGTTTATTGGTGCCTAGGGTGAAACCGGCTTCAATCAGGCTGCGATCGACCAGACGAGTAGTATTAGCAATCAACAGAATCATCTGGAACAGGGTTCCAATCACAATAATGGCTATTTTAGGTGCATCATTGATTCCCAATATTGCAACGGCAAGTGCACCAAAAGCCGGAGCAGGCAAGTAACGGAAAAACTCGACAAAAGGTTCTGTTAACAGGGAAATTTTCTTGGAAAAACCACATAAAATTCCGAGTGGAATGCCAATCAGGCAAGAAATAAAGAATGCAGTAAAGACCAGCTTGATACTGTGCCACAGGCTTTCATAAAACCAGGGTGCATTCGGTTGAACAGGAGGGGTGGTAAACGCGGTTACCAATGCAATTGCCACTTGATGCGGTGCTGGCAAATAGATGGGATTGACCAGGATGCCTTGAGGTGGGGCCAGACCCTGATCCACTGCGGATTGGGCAGCGGAAAAAAACACGTCTTTATCGATTCGACTATTGACCTGTAAATAGCTCACACTACCGGGATTGGTAATCTCGACCTGTGGATGCCAGATAAATGGCAAATAGCTGACCGCACACCAAATCAGAATTGGTATTAAAAAAGACCCCAAGCCAAGTAGCAGTTTATTTCTTTGACTGAGTTCACGTGCAACGTAACTCATAGTGTTGCCCCTCAATATTACAAATTTTATAAAACGTAATACTGAATAAGCAAAATGAATGCCATTATGGGTGGGAACAGCCAAAATATTAAAATATTCTTATATTTCAAAAGAAAATTTAAAACGAAAAACAGGGATGATAAGTTACTTAAGTTAACAATTTGATTACATATGCAAACATAAAACATAGAATTTTAGTCTTTATTGGTTGTTTTATAATCAAAACTATTTCATATCTTTACATCGGTTTAATTCGACCCAGCTTTTCTTTAAGGTATTGCTCACTTCTTAACTCATTGAATTATAAAAAGGGGAGCAATGTTAGAGTTTAAAAATCAAATCGTACATGGCGCTATTTTCGATATGGATGGAACCATGTTCGATACGGAACGCTTGCGCTTTCAAACCTTGCAGCAAGCTTCACGTGAGCTGATTGGTGTCGAATTTTCTGAAAGTTATTTAATTCAGTGTTTGGGCCTCAGTGCCCGTAGTGCAGAGCAGCTAGCCAAAGAGCGTTATGGACAGGATGTGCCCTATGCCGAGATTCGCCAGCGTGCTGATGTGCTGGAACTGGAACATGTACGTCATCACGGTGTTCCCATTAAAAAGGGGTTATTGCAGGTATTGGAACGCCTACGCAAGGCAGGCCTGAAAATGGCGGTAGCGACTTCAAGTCGCCGTGCGATCGCAGAAGAATATCTGATCAATGCCAATGTCTATAAGTTTTTTGATGTACTGGTGTGTGGCGATGAGATTAGACAGGGGAAACCTCATCCGGAAATTTTTATCAGTGCAGCCGAAAAAATCAATTTAAGCCCGACCCAGTGCCTGATGTTTGAAGATTCTGAAAATGGTTTGCGTTCTGCCTACGATGCAGGTGGTATGACGGTGCTGTTCAAGGATATCAAAATACCGAACGAGTCCATGCTGGCACAAGCCCAGTATTATTATGAAACGGTCGAAGATTTTTTGACGGAACTGAACCAGTTTGTTCCGGTTCTGGACATGCCGGAACTGGAGACTGCTTTTCCGCAAACACTCAATCAGCTGACTGTCGGGATTCACGGTTTTGGTGCAATTGGGGGCGGTTATCTGGCTCAGGTATTATCACACTGGGATGGATACACTCGTCCGCGCAAAATTATTGCTTCGACACGTAATCCGCTTTATCAATCTAGCGTTAATGCTTTTGGCACTTACTGCATTCGCTATGGTCAGAATTCTTTTGACCAGCGTATTGAAAATATGAGCGTAATTGATGCACATGATCTGGAACAGATGCAGAACATGTATATTGAATCCAGTCTTGTCGCAGTCTGCGTACCTGAGGAAGCACTGGTTTCTGAAGCGGAGGTCATTGCACAGGGCTTATACGCACGTTATCTGGCTTATCAGCAGCAGGATCAGCCACTGACAGTTTTAATTATCCTGAATAAAATCGGTGCTAAACAACAGGTGATGCAGCAGATTCTGAATAGTCTGCGAATGATTACTGATGAACAGACCGCCCAGAAAATTATGGATCAGCATTATTTCTGTGACACCGTGGTCAACCGTATGGTGTCCAAGCTGTCAGACCAGAAACTGTATCGTCAGCTGCGTATCAAATACAACATGTTCAAGCAGTATCAGCTGGATGAAGATCTGTCCGTAGTTGATCTGGATGATGCTACGGCACTGAATACAGAACAGGAACATCAGGCTGGGCTATATATTGAAGACCTGCGCCGTAATTTCCAGCCGAGTCATATCCTGCAGTCTATGGATCTGATTCTGTTTAACGCTGAAACGGATATGCCGATTTATGTGGAAAATAACAGTCCGTTACTGGCAAAAATGCGGCAGATGATTCTGGTAGATGATATTGCCAATATCCAGCTGATTAAAAACCGCTTATGGAATGGCGTGCATGCGATGATGGCTTGGTATGCCAGTCTGCGTGGACATCAGACTATTGGTGTTGCCATGTCTGATCATACAGTCAGAAAATTTATGAATCAGGCCTTAGCTCAGGTGAAGCATGGTCTCTGCTACCAGATTCCAAAACATGCCTCAGACCTTGAACGTCTGGCTCAAAGCTTTAGTGAGTCCTGTGCCAATGCCTATCAGGATCCATGCGCACGTGTAGGTCGTGAGCCCTTAAGAAAACTTGAGCATAATGAGCGTGTTATGGGATCATTGGCCACCTTGCTTAAATATAGCTTGCCATTTGATGCTGTGTTAAAAGGCGCAGTGCTCGGTTATGTCTATGCCCTAGAGCAGGGTGAATGCGAGCAGCAGGAACTTTTGATGCATTTGCAGATTCAGTTAAGACATATGGCATTAGAGCCGCAGCTTTATGAGATTCTGTATGATGAAATGTCACAATTCATCAATCAGATTATTGCTGGAAAATTGTCCTTGCAAAAATTCATGCAACTGGATTTACAGCAAGCATTAAGCTAAATAAAACGTTAAATAAAAAAGACCCGAAATTTTCCCGGGTCTTTTTTATGGGAATATACAAAGTATTAAACAGTGCTAGATTCTTGTTGATAAATACAGGATTGTGCAATCTGTAGCTGATCATCTTCTGATAGATCAAGATTTTCCCATTTCTGCATCTGCTGCAGGAGCCAGATAAAATCATCGACTTTCGGTTCGGCACTTTCCCCAACAAAATTCCGGATAATATTCTTGATCTTGTGAAAGTCATAGACATGCCGCTGGGCGGAACATTCAAACTGAATAATCTGAAAGTCCACCAGCATGTCCCATACTTCTGATAAATCGCTGCGCTGCTTTAAATCATCCTGCGCTTTTTGTACAGCCTTGACCATTGCCTCTACAGTAAATGGATGCTGTTCTGCCCATTCTTGGGTCATGGCCAAGACTTTGTCGGCAACTTTTGGAATGACATTTTGGCTCGCTGCAACGATAAAACTATAGCCTTCAAGTTTGGCCTGAATATTCCAAGGTTCTCCCACACAAAAGCCATCAAATACCTGTTCCGAGATTCCTTTTACCATGAAAGGCGGTGGAGATGTCATCAGCTGGATATTCTTGGCAAGTTGTGGATCAGTCAGTGCCAGCCATTCTTTTAAACAGTAATGGTGAATTGAATATTTATACACATAGGCCAGATTGATCGGATGATTCTGTTGTAAAGCCTGCACAAGTTTCTTTGAGGTACTCTGTTCATCATCCCCAGGCTGGATGCCGAGTTCATAACACAGATCCTGGCGCAGACTAATAAAAGCCTGATTCACGCTCAGTACTAGAGGGGTTTGCAAAGCCACCTGTAACTGGTCTGTGCCCAGGGCAGCAGCGGGCAACATGGCGGACAGACAATGTGCAGCATCCAGAAAGCCATAGGCCAGACGGTCTCTTAGACTTGACCAGGAGGCCTCGCGGATTAAATTGATGGTTAATCCCTGCTCGGCAAAATACCCCTGTTTTTCGGCCCAGAGAATGGCAACACAATCAAGTAAAGGAATATAGCCAATATTGAGTTCAGTTTTTTCTAATGTGGACATATGCTTTTCCTTATTGGCCCAATAACAGCTTCTGTGCATCCAGTAAGCGTCTGGCCATTTCACCAATGGTGATCCGGTGACTCATGGCGTTTTTACGTAATAAAGCAAAAGCCTGTTCTTCTGTTAAGGCATGTAGCTGGATGAGCAGGGCTTTAGCTTTATCGATATCTTTACGGTCAATGAGCTTGTCCTGGGTTTCTTTTAAATCATTTAGCAGCTTTTTATGCTTACGGAACTGTTCAATCGAAATTTCCAGAATGCTTTCTAGTTTGGTGGGATCAATACCATCGACGATATAAGCCGTGATTCCGGCATCAATGGCACTTTTGATGGTGTCTTTATTGGAGTTCTGGGTAAACAACACGGTGGGAAGTTCATATTGGCTGACACAGCTTTCAATAATATCCCGATGCGGATGATCCATATTCAGCAGGATCACATCTGCATGAATACCCTTAACATGTACCATATTCAGGTCATTCAGGATTAAACAGGCCACCACCTGAAAATCATGTGAAAGTAAGGATTCCTGGATGAATTGGGCGCGCTCCAGATCATCATCAATAAGAGCAATTCGTAATTTGGACATGGAATATTTTCAAGTAAGGCCTAAGGAATATTCAAGCAGGAGTAAAGCAAAAAACATGCCATTAAATTGGTGCATAAAATTCTATTTTTCTATTCAATTTGGTGCATAGCTTTAGGGATTTCAGCTGATAGCTGATCAAAATGAAGCATTTAGGTAGATCATCTGCTTGGAATAAGGCGTTTTCTTGTTGGAAAAGTTGGCACGATTTCTGCATTTATTAAATCGTCAAAGATGACTTTCAATACTAACAACGGCCAACGATGTCCGTTCTGATCGTAATTGCACTTTCAAGGAGTGTGATTGGTATTTCGTTCAGCACAGGATAAATGACATGGTCAGTTGTTCAGCAATACAAAACGCACAAGCGTTTCAACCCTTCCTCCAGCATTACAAAGCGCTGGGTTGCGGTATTTACAACATATTCAATCAGCAGACATATCAATGCCTAGACGTGATATGCGGCTTTTTATCATCTTTAAAAAAACAATAGTTGGAGTGCAGATATGAAAATTCTCATGATTGGGCATGGCATGGTGGGGCATAAATTCATCGAATCTGTACTGGAACAGGCCGGTGATGACATTGAGCTGACCATTTTGGCAGAAGAGCCACATTTAGCTTATGACCGGGTACATTTGACTGAATATTTCAGCGGCAAGTCGGTCAAGGATCTGAGCCTATGCCGTAGTGATTTTGCCGATGCCTATGGCATTGATTTGCGTCTTAATACCAAAGCAGTTGAAATTGATCAGCTCAATAAAACCGTCACCACCAGCCAGGGTGATGTGCTGAATTTTGACAAGTTGATTCTTGCTACCGGCTCTTATGCCTTTGTACCGCCAATCCCGGGCAATGACCGTCAGAATTGCTTTGTTTATCGTACCATTGAAGATCTGGATGCCATTCGCGCAGCCAGCCTGAATGCCAAAACCGGTGTGGTAATTGGCGGTGGTCTGCTGGGTCTGGAAGCAGCGAAGGCTTTGCGAGATCTGAATCTGGAAACCCATGTCGTAGAATTTGCTCCGCGCTTGATGGCGGTGCAGATTGATGATCTGGGCGGCCGGGTACTGCGCTCTAGAATTGAAGACCTTGGTGTCAAGGTGCATACCCAAAAAGCAACCTCATCTATTGAAGATGGTTACAACGCTCAGCATGTAATGAAGTTCGGAGATGGTTCGGTACTTGAAACCGATATCATCCTGTTCTCGGCCGGTATTCGTCCGCGTGATGAACTGGCGCGCCAGAGCGGCCTGCTGATTGGTGAGCGTGGCGGCATCATCATTAATGATTATTGCCAGACCTCACATCCGGACATTTATGCCATTGGTGAATGTGCACTTTGGGACAATAAAATTTATGGTCTGGTTGCACCGGGCTATGACATGGCGCGGATCGCGGCAAAACATGTACTGGACCAAGAGAGCCATGCATTCGCTGGTGCCGACATGAGCACCAAGCTCAAACTGATGGGTGTGGATGTTGCTTCTATTGGTGATGCACACGCCATGTCACCAGATGCCTTGAGCTATTTCTATGCTGATGAAGCGGCGCAGGTTTATAAAAAAATCGTGGTGTCAGCAGACAAGACCAAGCTGCTGGGTGCGGTACTGGTGGGCTGTGCCAAAGAGTATAGCGATCTTTTACAAATGATGCTGAATGGTCTGTCTGTACCAGAGCAACCGGAAAGCCTGATCATGCCGGGCTTTGATCAGTCAACTTCCAAATCGGGTGGTAGTGGCATCGATTTATTGCCTGACAGTGCGACCATCTGTTCCTGTAATAACGTTTCCAAAGCTGATATCTGTTCAGCCATTGATGGCGGTGCAACTTCATTGGGTGCACTGAAAAAATGCACGCAGGCTGCAACGGCGTGCGGTGGCTGTGCGCCACTGGTGACGCAGGTTCTCAAATCTGAATTACAGCGTCAGGGTGTCACGGTGAACAATCACCTGTGCGAACACTTTGCCTATTCACGTCAGGAACTGTATCACCTGGTACGCGTGCATGAAATCAAGACATTCTCTGACCTGATTCAGCAACATGGGCACGGCATGGGCTGTGATATCTGCAAACCGACCGTAGCCAATATTCTGGCATCCTGCTGGAATGATTTTGTTTTAAAACCTAGCCATGCCGGTTTACAGGATAGCAACGACTACTACCTCGGTAATATTCAGAAAGATGGTTCCTATTCGATTGTGCCGCGTGTTGCAGGTGGCGAGATTACTCCGGATGGCCTGATTACCATTGGTCAGATCGCCAAAGATTATGGTCTATATACCAAAATCACGGGCGGACAACGAATTGACATGTTTGGTGCGCAGGTACATCAGCTGCCTGAAATCTGGGAAAAACTGATCAATGCCGGTTTCGAGTCCGGACATGCCTACGGCAAATCCTTACGTACGGTGAAATCTTGCGTGGGCAGTACCTGGTGCCGTTTTGGAGTCGATGATTCTGTCGGCTTGGCGATTTTCCTGGAGAACCGTTATAAAGGCCTGCGTTCACCACATAAAACCAAAATGGCAGTATCTGGCTGTACCCGTGAATGTGCAGAAGCACAGAGCAAGGATGTCGGTGTCATTGCCACGGAAAAAGGCTGGAATCTGTATGTATGCGGCAATGGCGGTATGAAACCGCGCCATGCTGAACTACTCGCCTCGGATCTGGATACTTCCACACTGATCAAATATATCGACCGCTTCTTTATGTTCTATATCCAGACGGCAGACCGTCTGCAGCGCACCAGTGTGTGGCGTGACAATATGGAAGGTGGGCTGGACTATCTGAAAGATGTCATTGTGCATGATTCGCTCGGCATTGCCGCTGAACTGGAAAGCCGTATGCAGCATGTGATTGGCACTTATCAGGATGAATGGCGCACTGCGATTGAAGATCCTGAAGTGCGCAAACGCTTTAAGACTTTTATCAATGCCAAAGCAGCCGAGCAGAATGACCCGCATATTCAGTTTGCGCCTGTTCGTGGCCAGATTCGTCCAAAGACAGAAGCTGAACGTGATTTAAACCGTATTCCAGTGGTTGAAGCCTAAATACCACAGTCAGGGAGAATGAAAATGACAATTTTAAAAGACATGAACGAACTGAACTGGTACGAAGTCTGCAATCTGGATGAGATCACTCCGAATACCGGTGTGGCAGCCCTGATTGAAGATCAGCAGATTGCAATTTTTCGCGTGGGTCAGGAACAGCGGGTTTATGCGCTTAGCAATCAGGATCCGTTTAGTCTGGCCAATGTCATGGCACGTGGCATTCTGGGTGATCTGCAAGGTGAGCGTGTAGTCGCATCCCCAATTTACAAGCAGCATTTCAGTCTGGTGACCGGTCGTTGTCTGGAAGAACAAGAGCAGAAATTACTAGTATTTCCAACCCGAATTGAAAATGGCAAAGTTCTGGTGAGTCCAACTCCACAAAAGACCTATATTTCCAGTAATGGTCAAAACACAGAGCGTTTAAAACTGGTACTGGTCGGGAATGGACTGGCGGGTATGCGCTGTCTGGAAGACTTGCTGGATATGGCACCAGATCGTTATGAAATGACCGTGATTGGGGAAGAGCCATGGGGTAATTACAACCGGATCATGTTGTCACCGGTATTGTCTGGTGAGAAAAGCTTTGCCGAAATTATGCTGCATTCAGCCGACTGGTATGCCGAAAAAGGCATTCGATTCATTGCTGGAGATGCTGCCATCTCTATCGACCGTTCACGTAAGCAGGTTCATACCGAAAAAGGCGAAGTCGTTGCTTATGATCGTCTGATCCTCGCGACCGGTTCGAAACCTTTCGTACCACCAATTCCAGGTACTGAACTTGAAGGCGTGATTAGCTTCCGGGATATTCAGGATGTTAACCGCATGCTGGATTACTGCAAAACCAAACAAAACGCCGTCGTGATTGGGGGCGGCCTGCTGGGACTGGAAGCAGCTTATGGACTGAAGCAGCAAGGGATGAATGTAACTGTACTGCACCTGATGGACCGTATTATGGATCGTCAGCTGGACATGAAAGCCAGTCAAATGCTGAAAAAATCAATTGAAGACAAAGGTATCCGGATCATTACCGAAGCCAATACCGAAGAGCTGCTCGGTATTGACGGTCACGTGACTCAACTGCGCTTAAAAGACGGGACAATGCTGGATGCCGATTTGGTGGTTTTTGCCATCGGGATTCGTCCGAATAAAACCTTGGCTGAGAAGGCTGGCTTGCGCTGTAATCGCGGAGTACTGGTAAATGACACCATGCAAACCTATGACCCGAGTATTTATGCGGTAGGTGAATGTATTGAGCATCGTGGCCAAACCTTTGGACTGGTTGAGCCATTATGGGGACAGGCCTTTATCTGTGCGACACATCTGGCTGAACATGGCCGACTGACCTTTAAGGCACCGACTGTTCCGACCCAACTCAAGGTTAGCGGATGTGATGTCTTCTCAGCCGGAAATTTCGAACCTCAGGATGATTTTGAAGATATCGTGCTGAATGATGAAAAACGTCAGATTTATAAACGGATCATTATCCAGCAGGACAAAGTCATTGGTGCGGTGCTATTTGGCGATACCGAAGATGGGGCTTGGTATGCAGAACTGATTGCAGATCAGACACCGATTAGTAATATCCGCAGCAAACTGCTTTTTGGTCGGGATTTTGCATTAAAAAAGGCTGGGTAATCGGATCAATCTCCCCCCAACCCCTCTTTTTCAAATTTCAAAGAGGGGAATCTCCCTCCTTTGCTAAAGGAGGGTTGGGGAGGATCAAAGCTTTTGAGACATAGAAAAATTTAAATTAAATATATAAAAGCTAGATATCAGAGATTTGGCTAGACAAGTAAATTTGGATGATTAAGGAGCACAGCAGCAATGAATAGTATTCCGGTTATGGAACTACATAGCTCTACTGAATCCCAAATAAAAACCACTCAGACAACCTGTCCTTATTGTGGGGTGGGCTGTGGTGTCATCGCGTATGTAAACCAAACCCCGACGGGTGAAAAGGTTGAGATTGAAGGCGATGTTCAGCATCCTGCGAACCTGGGCAAGTTGTGTATTAAAGGCAGTCATCTCGCCGATACACTTAGTCTAAAAACCCGGCTTCTGCATCCGATGACAGGTCGAAAAGAACAGCGGCAAATAAGCACTTGGGATCATGCCATTCCAAGTATTGCCAATAAATTTCAGCAATGTATTGATCAGTATGGGCGCGACAGCATCGCCTTTTACGTCTCCGGCCAGCTTTTGACTGAAGACTATTATGTGGTGAACAAGTTTGTAAAAGGCTATCTCGGTACTGCCAATATTGATACCAATTCAAGGCTGTGCATGTCATCTGCTGTGGCAGCACATAAACGGGCTTTCGGCGAAGACCTAGTACCGGCCAGCTACACAGATTTTGAGCAGACAGAAATGGTGGTTCTGGTGGGTTCCAATACCGCCTGGTGCCATCCGGTGCTTTATCAGCGCATCATGCAAGCCAAAGAAGAGCGAGATTTATTTGTGGTGGTGATTGATCCCCGCTTTACCGCAACCTGTGAAGCGGCAGACTTACACTTGCCCATTTTACCGGGTCAGGATGTCGCGCTGTTTAATGGTTTGTTGCAGTATCTTCAGAAAAATGGTCATGCCGATCTGGATTTTGTTACCCAACATACTCAAGGTCTGGAGCAGGCACTTGCCAGCAGCTCGACAGAGTCATCACTTGAAAGCGTGGCTCAACGAACCGGGATTACTATTGAAAAATTAACCTTATTTTTTCAGAAATTTGCCCAGACCGAAAAAATCATGAGCCTATTTTCCATGGGCGTAAACCAATCCTCTCAAGGGGTAGACAAGGCCAATAGCATTATCAATTGTCATTTATTGACAGGAAAAATAGGCAAACCCGGTTCGGCGCCTTTTTCCATGACTGGACAACCGAATGCCATGGGCGGACGGGAAGTCGGTGGGCTGGCCAATATGCTGGCCAGTCATCTGGATCTGGATAACCCGCAGCATCAGCAACTGGTGCAGGATTTCTGGCAAAGCCCGGTCATCGCACGGCAGCCCGGATTAAAAGCCATAGATTTATTTCAAGCAGTGGAAAGCGGGAAAATTAAGGCCATCTGGATTATGGCCACCAATCCGATCGTAAGTTTACCCGATGCAGATCAGGTTAAACGCGCTCTGGAAACGTGTGAATTTGTGGTGGTCTCCGATATTTGTCTCGACACCGATACCACGCAATATGCCGATGTACTGTTGCCGGCACTGGGTTGGGGCGAAAAAGATGGCACAGTCACCAATTCGGAGCGCTGTATTTCAAGGCAAAAGGCTTTTTTACCGGCTCCGGGTGAGGCTAAAGCAGACTGGTGGGCCATTTCCCGGGTGGCTCAGGTCTTAGGTTTTCGCGGTTTTGACTTTAAAAATAGCCATGACATTTTTCTGGAACATGCCCGTTTATCTGCCTATCAGAATAGTTCACTTTCGCAACGTGAAGATACACCCAATTTTCGCTATTTCAACCTGCAAGGTTTAACTCATCTCGGTTTTGCGGAATACCAGAATCTGGTACCAGTCCAGTGGCCGGTCTGGGATAAGCAAGAAGTTCATCAGGTTGGTCAACTATTTAGCCAAGGCCAGTTTAGCCATGCAGATGGCAAAGCCAGACTGGTGCCAACAGTTGCAGCCGATCCGGTACATACTATTTCTGCTGAATATCCCTTGATCCTGAATACCGGACGCATTCGCGATCAATGGCACACCATGAACCGTACCGGATTATCTGCCAGTTTATCCCAGCATCGTGCCGAGCCTTATTGTGAGCTGCATCCGCAAGATGCGCTGAAGTATGGCCTGAAAGATGCCGAGCTGGTCGAGGTGAAATCCGCTTGGGGAAGTTGCGTACTCCGTGTGCAATTTTCACAAAATATGCGACGTGGCCAGATTTTTGCACCGATTCACTGGAACGACCAGTTTGCGTCCGATGCGCGGATTGGTAAAGTGGTGAATCCGGTGGTTGACCCGATTTCCGGCGAGCCAGAGTTTAAGCATACTCCGGTGATGATCCAGCCATTTTATACTGAGTGGCAGGGCGTGCTGTATGTACGGGAAGGCTTTGAGCAGCAGATCCAGACCATGATTGAAAATACGGTATGGTGGAGCAAAATTCAAACCGCTCAGGCCATCCGTTATGAACTGGCAGACCGGCGCCGTTTTTCTGAGATCACCGGGCAGATCAAGAGCCTGTTAGCCTTTGATGATGAAAGCTTTGAATGGCTGAATCTCGAAGATCAAACGGCGCATATCAGTCATAGTGTGGTGCTTCAGGATGGCCAGTTAATTGCCAGTTTTTATATCGCACCGGCAGCACTATTGCCAGATCGTGACTGGGTGGCAGGCCTGTTTAGACGTGAACGTCTGAGTGCATTGCATCGTAAAGCATTGCTGGCAGGTCAGGCCATGTCGATGGGAAATAGTGAAGGGCCATTGGTCTGTAGCTGTTTTAAGGTCGGTAAGAACCGAATTGTCCAAACCATTAAAGATAAAAATATCACGCATGAAAAACAGGTGACTGCATGTCTGAAAGCCGGAGGAAATTGTGGTTCATGCTTGCCAGAAATTAGAGGCCTGATTAAAGCCTGCCAGACGGAGTGCATAGAATGAAAAGAAGAGTGATGAAAACGGTATCTTATCCGGAAACTGACGTGGTGATCCTGGCCGGCGGTTTAGCGCGGCGCATGAATGGCATCAATAAATTGCTGCACAAATTTGATGATGAAATCCAGCTGATTAAAATCTATCAGCAGTTGAAGTCCCGGGCAAGCAAAGTTTGGGTCAATAGCCATCGGGATCATTCCATTTATAAACGGATGATTCCTTCTATCGACTTTTATCAGGACGATGAACCCGGTTTTCAGGGACCATTGATGGGCATGAAGAGTGCCTGGTCACATGTACAATCTGATTATGTGCTGTTCGTACCCTGTGATGTGACCTATATCCCCAAAAAGGTCATTTCACGTTTACATCAGACCCTGCAACGACATCCTTTATGTGAAGTGGCGGTGGTTGAAATCAATGAAAAGGCATTGTTTCCATTCTGTCTGATGAAACGCAGCAGCTTACCCACTCTTATCCAACACCTTGAAAATGATCAGCACAGTTTAAAACTCTGTTTTGCTGACATGCACATGCAGCGGGCAAGCTTTAAAAATCGTGCCCTGTTTTTCCACAGCATTAATTCATTTGATGAGCTACAACAGCATCAACAGCTTAACTTTCTCTAGCGTTTAAAATGCTAAAAGCCGAATTATTATATTCTGGCTCACCAAAATATTGCTTTTTTTATTTTTCGAGCAAACTTTCGGACTAAAAAAGAACAAATATTATCCATTAATATTCAAGAAAAATAAATTTGTGCAAAGTTGGAACACTTATTGCTCATTCATTGTGAAGAAATAGGGCAGTAAATCAAGACTGTTAAATAACCGTGCAGATCTCATCATGGACCGCAGCAATGAACAGCATGACAGCTTTAGCATCTCGCAGTATCTTTCAGGATCAGTTTGGACGCCAGAAACGTAAGTTGCGGATATCAGTAACTGACCGTTGTAATTTCAAATGCAGTTATTGCATGCCTGAACATCCGGAATGGATGAACAAAAAAGATTTGCTTAGTTTTGAAGCCCTGTATGCTTTTTGCGAGTTTATGGTGCGACACGGGATTGAGCAGATCCGGGTGACGGGGGGAGAACCGTTGATGCGTCAAGGTATTGTTCATTTTATTGCCCGCTTACAGACGCTGAAAGCTATTGGTCTGAAACGTATTTCCATGACCAGTAATGGCCATTATTTAAAAGATTATGCCCAGCCGCTTAAACAGGCAGGACTGGACGACCTGAATATCAGTCTGGACAGTCTTGATCCAAGGCAGTTTCAGCAACTGACCCAAAAACAGTTACAGCCTGTACTTCAGGGCATTGCTGCCGCGCAGCAGGCAGGTTTGTCCGTCAAGATCAATAGCGTGCTGCTTAAAGGCATTAATGACGATCAGATTATGCCTTTAGTGAAATGGGCGCAGCAGCAAAAGCTGGAACTGCGCTTTATTGAGTTTATGCCGCTGGATGGTGATCAAAAATGGAATCCAGCCGATGTGGTGAGCGAACAGGATATTTTAAACCAGCTCAAAACTGAGTTTGAGATCAGCCGTTCTCAAGAGCAAGCGGCTAATCCGGCGCGTGGCTATCTGGTCAATGGACTGCCACTGGGGATTATTTCTACCATTACCCATTCATTTTGTGGCGACTGTGACCGCTTGCGCTTGAACGCACAGGGTGAGTTTTATAACTGTTTGTTTGCCAGACAGGGCCTGAACCTGAAAGCGGATATCGAACAATTGGCTCGTGATGGATTTGCCACCAATACATTAAAGGACAAGCTGCATTATTACATCTGGCACAAAGAAGCCGGTTTCCATGCGATCCAGCAGCAAGCGCAAACCCAAAAGCCCATTCGAAAAATCAGTATGCACAGTATTGGAGGATAAATATGTCACTCACGGATCAAAATTCGATTGAGATAAAAATTGAAGCTTTTGGTGCAATTGAACGGCAACTTCCGGCTGATTTAAGCCTGCTGTGTGTCGCAGAGATTCCAGTTTCTACCGTTCTGGATCAATTGCTGGTGCTTTATCCGAATGTAGATTCAATGCTAGAGCGCTGTGCCTGTGCCATCGGTGAGGACATTATTTCCAGACAGCACGTATTAACTCAGGACAGTACGCTGGTGCTGTTATCGCCTGTCGCAGGAGGTTGAGATGCAACTGAAGCAATTTTCCCGAATCCAGCAGAATGCTTTCCAGTTAGAGGATTTTGATGGAATCGCCAATTTTCCAGAATGTGGCGGCATCGGCATTTTCATCGGTACAGTACGCAATCACCATCAAGGTAAAGCGGTTCGTGCCTTGAAGTATACAGCTTATGCGCCTGTGGCTGAAAAAATGATCCGTGAAATTGAACAGCAGATTCAGGCCAAATATCAGGTGTCTTATGTACGTGTGGTACATCGTATTGGTGCACTGGACATCGGTGAAACCGCCATTATTGCCTTGGCCTATGCAGCCCATCGTCGTGAAGCATTCGCTGCCTGCGAGGAAGCCGTTGAACGGGTGAAACATGAAGTGCCAGTCTGGAAAGAGGAATTTTATATGGATGGGAGCAGCCAGTATGTCGAAGGCTGTTGTATCCGAAAAGATCATGGACCTGAAACGGATCACTCTCATCCTGCAAAAGATGTGCAATGTCACCATCACCATGTAGCACCACACGCTTGCCAATCACCATCTAATTAAATGCGTCCAATAAGGATGCATAAGGTGAATCACTTTAAACAGATTTTAAAATTAGCCCGGGACGAATCATGAAAAATGTAGGGATGAAAGCAGAAAGTTACCGTACAGCGATTGCCACTGGAATCCTGCATGCACCGCCACATTGCATTGAGTTGCTGCGTAATGGCAATACTGAAAAAGGGGATGCCCTGAAAACAGCACGCATTGCCGGCATTCTCGGTGCAAAACGGACCGATGAGCTGATACCACTATGCCATCCATTGCCGATTTATCGTGCCGATGTGGAATATGAACTGTGTGATGCGCATGTCGAAATTATTGCTACCGTGGAAACCATTGGACCAACCGGTGTGGAAATGGAGGCTTTGACAGCGGTAAGTCTGGCGGGTCTGACCTTGTACGATATGCTGAAGCCGCATTGTGAACCGGAAGATTTGTCGTTGGATCAATGCAGGTTGCAGCAGAAAAAAGGTGGAAAATCACATTTTACCCGCGTACTTAAAGAGAGTCTGTCCGCTTCAGTTATTGTACTGTCCGATACGGTCGCAGCAGGCAAAAAGCCGGACACTGCCGGACAAAACGTACTGGAAATTTTGCAAGAGGCTAATTTTAACTCTATTAGTTATCAGGTCATTCCCGATAGCCCAGAACAGCTCTTGACCCTGATTGAACAGCAGAAAAATCAGTATCCGCTAATTCTAACTGTGGGCGGTACTGGTTTAGGTCCTAAAGACCTAACGGTTGAAACCCTGCAACCTTTGCTGCAACGGGAAATTCCCGGCTTGATGGAAGCTTCACGTAGTTTTGGGCAAAAACGTACCCCTTATGCGGCATTAAGTCGTGGCGTGGCGGGCTATATTGAGAACAGTCTGGTGATGACCCTGCCGGGAAGTCGGCAGGGTGCAAAAGAATCCCTGATCGCGGTACTTCCTGCGTTGGTACACTTGTTTGATGTACAAAAAAATATTCCACATGCGGGAGGCTATCAATGAATCAGGCACTATCGCATTCAGCCTGCGGTGCTGAACCGGGACTGATTTCTGTTGATCAGGCGCTGCAGATGTTACTGGAACAGACCCATGTCTTGGCAACTGAAAGCTTGCCGCTTGCTCAGGCTCTGAATAGCTATCTGGCAGAAGCGATTGATTCGACCATACCATTGCCGCTGTTTTCACAAAGTGCTGTAGATGGCTATGCGCTTTGTAGCTCAGACATGGTTAGTGCACAAAGCACTTTTGAACTCATTGGAGAGATTCGGGCAGGACAAAGCATCAAAATTGAATTGCAGCCGGGGCAGGCGGTCCGGATTTTTACCGGTGCCAGGATTCCGGCAGGCACTACAACGGTCGCCCGTCAGGAAATTGTCGAATACCATGCCAATCAAATCATTATCACAACAGACCTAAAACCTCATGCGGATATACGTGATGCAGGCGAGGAAATCGCTCAAGGGCAGTGTCTGGCAGATGTAGGACAAAAACTGCATGTAGGTGCAATTGCAGCTTTAAGTATGGCAGGTGTGAAGCAGGTTTCAGTCTATCGTTATCCTAAAATCACCGTTGTGATTACTGGAGATGAAGTTGCTTCCAGCATTGAAGACCTGAATTCCGGCAAAATCTTTGACGCCAATGCTCCACTAATTCAGGCCTGGTTTCAGTCACAGGGACAAAACGTAGATATTCTGCATGTGTCCGATTGTGAGTCCGAACTGCAATTATTACTGAACCGACTCAAACACCAATACGATGTCATCTTGACCACAGGCGGGGTTTCGGTAGGTGATTATGATTTTATTCGCCCGGTTGCCCTGAAGCAGGGTTTTGAGCAGATTTTCTGGAAAGTGAAGCAGAAGCCCGGAAAACCGATGTTATTTGCCAAGTATCGTCGAGATGATCAAAGTTACTGTTATCTCTTGGGTTTACCGGGAAATCCAGCTGCCGTGTATGTCGGGATGCAACTCTATATGGCAACTTTATTGAATGCCTTACAAGGGAAAAAGCAGTCACCTGCATGGCTCAGTGCGGTGATGACGCATGATTTGAAAGCGGATGCACGCGAGCGATTTTTAAGAATGGCTGCCGAATTTGATCAGGGTAACTTACAACTCAAGAGCCTGGCAAAGCAGCAGTCGCATATGCTGAGTAATCTGATGCAGGCCAACTGTCTGGTCCGTATTCCGGCAGGAACAGAAATCCATGCTGGTCAAGTCCTACAGGGTTTATGGATTTAAACTGAATGCAAAGTAGAAATAAACAGATGCAACTTTTCAGAATCTTATTCATCGGCATGCTGCCTATATCCGGCTTAACACATGCTGAGACAGTAAAAATATATGCTGCAGCCAGCCTGACCAATGCAATCACTGATATTTCCAAGCTATATCAGCAGCAACATTGCAATATTCGGATTATTCCTGTTTTTGGAGCCTCTTCTGTGCTGGCCAGACAGATTGCAGCGGGAGCTGAGAGTGATATCTTTTTTTCTGCAGATCTTGAATGGATGCATAATTTACTTAAAAAACAAAAAATTTCGATCGGTCAGATTCGACCTTTGCTCTTGAATGAACTTGTATTGATTAGTCCTATTCAGCAAAAAAACCATTTTAGAATATCAGCCGACTTTAATTTTGCTAAAGCCTTTCAAGGTTATTTATGTACTGGGCAAATGGAATCGGTGCCTGCTGGGAAATATGCCCAGCAAAGCTTAACCCGGCTGGGCTGGTTGAATCCGCTTCGAGGCAGAATAGTCGGTACGGATAGCGTTCGTTCAACCTTGGCTTTTGTAGAACGTGGCGAATGTCAGGTCGGTATTGTGTATAGAACCGTTGCATTAATGAGTAAAAAAGTTAGAATTTCGGGAGTATTTCCAGCCAGTACACATCGTCCGATTGTGTATCCGATTGCTTTAACCCGGCAGGGCCAGAAAAATCAGGCAGCAATCCAATTTTCTGAATTTATCCAGACGAACGCACAGGCCAGACAGATTTTTCAGAAATATGGCTTTAAGCTTAAGGTAGGCTAACTGCTCATGCTTACACCAGAAGAATTGAATGCCTTAGCGCTTTCAGCCAAAGTGGCGGGCTTTGCTACAGCGGTGTGCCTGCCATTTGCTATCGCCGTAGCATGGCTGCTGGCACGTTATGAATTCAGGGCCAAATTTCTCGTAGAGGCAATATTGCAGATGCCTATGGTACTGCCGCCGGTAGTACTGGGCTATCTTCTGCTCCTGCTATTTGGCTATCAGGGGATAATGGGGCAATATCTGCATGCATGGGGAATTCAGCTGATATTTAACTGGAAAGGTGCTGTACTGGCAGCAATAATTGTGGCATTTCCTTTAATGGTTCAACCAATTCGCTTGTCTTTTCAAATGATCAACCGACAGTTAGAACAAGTGGCAGGATCTCTGGGCGCTGCACCATGGCGGGTATTCTGTAGCATTAGTCTGCCATTGGCTTTGCCGGGGATTTTAATCGGCAGCATTTTATGTTTCAGTCGCAGTCTGGGAGAATTTGGTGCCACGATTACCTTTGTTGGCAATATTCCCGAGGAAACCCGCACGATTCCTATCGCCATTTATAGCCTGTTGCAACAACCTGATGGAGAAAGCATGGCCATGCGTCTGGTCATTTTATCTCTGATTCTGGCTTTTTCTGCCTTGATTGCAAATTACTGGATCATGCAGAAGTATCAACGTAAATTGGAAGCTTAAGATGTTGAAGTGTGATTTTCAGTTTAATTACGAAAATTTCCAGCTACAGGCCAATCTGGATATGCAGATGCAGTTGATTGGTATTGTCGGAGCATCAGGAAGTGGGAAAAGCACCTTTTTAAAAAATATTGCAGGGCTATTAAAACCATCACAAGGCTTTATTCATTTTCAGCAAAAAATATTATTCGATCATCAGCAGAAACTGAATATTCCGGTTCATCAAAGAAAAATTGCCCTGACTTTTCAGCAAGCCCTACTGTTTCCGCATCTGAATGTCATGCAGAATTTAAGATATGCAGAACAGCTCAATATAAAAAATAAAGGTCAGCAGAAATTTATGTTTGAAGACATTGTGGAGTTACTTGAATTAAAGCCACTACTTCGGCATCGGGCGCATCAACTTTCTGGTGGACAGGCACAGCGCGTTTCTATCGGACGTGCACTTTTATCTTCTCCCGATCTATTACTTTTGGATGAACCTTTAAATGGACTGGATCAAAAGCTGAAAAACCAGATTTTACCTTTTCTGAAAATTGTGATTAATCAAACAAACTTACCCATGATTTATGTGACTCATCATGTAGATGAAGTGGTATATTTACAGGCGCAGTTGCTGCATTTTGAAAAGGGAAAAATAGTCTGATTCAATGCTGCACCGATTTAAACCAGCAATGATTCCGAGCAGGTCATCCTCTCGCTGTTTTGCAAAAAATGCTTCAGAAGATAGCTATTTTTTCACTATTTTTAAGAAAGAAACATCTAAATTAGAAGCCTAAATATAAATTATTTTATATAAAACAATATCTTATTTTATTTTAAAAACAATCTGGCATGACCTGTGCATATATCTGATTAAAGTCAAAGAAGACTCTACATTTGTATGACGGCCAATGACGTCCGTTCTGATCGTTACTGATATGCCTCGGCATCACAGTGAATTAAATAAGTTCAGTTCTGGTAAGGAAATGGCTATGTCTTCAAATACAAGTCTCAATAAAGCAACAAAAATAAGTCTATTTAACTTCAGTACTTCAGCGATGCGAGCCTTCCATATGAGTTGGCTCGCTTTTTTTGTCTGTTTCTTTGCGTGGTTTGCCTGTGCACCGTTAATGCCCGTCATTGCCGGTGAATTCAGCCTGACCAAAGAGCAGATCGCCAATATCAATATTGCCGCAGTCGCCATTACAATTCTGGTGCGTCTGATCGTGGGACCATTGTGTGATAAATACGGTCCGCGTAAAACCTATACCGCTTTACTGATTATTGGCAGTATTCCAGTGTTTGGTGTGGCGTCGGCCAACAGTTATGAATCTTTCTTGTTTTTCCGTTTATTGATTGGCGCCATCGGTGCCAGCTTCGTGATTACCCAATATCATACCAGTATCATGTTTGCACCGAATGTCGTGGGAACGGCAAATGCGACTACAGCCGGTTGGGGGAATGCCGGTGGCGGTGCGACTCAAGCCCTGATGCCTTTAATGCTGGCTGCTTTGGTGATGTTCGGTGTAGAACAGGCAATGGGATGGAGAATTGCACTTCTGGTTCCGGGTATTCTGATGATCATTGTCGGTGTATTGTACTGGAAGTTCACTCAGGACTGTCCACAAGGCAATTTTAAAGAACTCCGTGCTCAAGGTATTTCTGTTGGTAGCGATAAAAAAGGCGGCCTTGCAATCTTGATGCATGCCGCACGTAACTACCGTGTGTGGATTTTGTTTGGAGCTTATGCAGCCTGTTTTGGTATTGAAATTTTCATCCATAACATTATTGCCTTGTACTTTGTCGACAACTTCCAGTTTGGCCTAAAAGAAGCAGGCATGGCTGCCGGAATTTTTGGTTTACTGGCGTTGTTTGCCCGCGCCTTGGGTGGCATTGTTTCAGACAAAGTTGCGATTCAAAAAGGTCTGGATGGTCGAACCAAAGTCCTGTTTGCCTTGATCATGCTGGAAGGTCTGTTTCTTATTCTATTTTCGCAAATGAACAGCGCGACCTTGGCGATCATGGCGATGACTATCTTTGCCTTGTTTACCCATATGGCATGTGGCGCTACCTATGCACTGGTGCCTTTTATCGACCGTGATGCCTTGGGTGGTGTGGCCGGTATTATTGGAGCAGGTGGCAATGTCGGCGCGGTAGCTGCAGGTTTCCTGTTAAAAGGCATGCTGGATATTCAAACCACTTTGATGGTACTGGGTGGCTTGGTGGTGATTGCTGCAAGTTGTGTGTTGATGATCCGCTTCTCTGTCGAGCATAAAGAAAAAGAACAGCTGTTATATGAACAGGCAGTAAATGAACGTCATCTGGCGGAAGCACAGCAATAACACAACACGCCCTGATATAAAATGAATTGACAAAAAGGATAGCAATATCCTTTTTGTTGGTTTTGCTAACTCAATAATAAAATGATGAACTCAATATTCAGGATAGGAAAGTATTATTTTAAAAGGACAGGATGATTGAATTAATCGGATAAACAATAAAAGTATTTATAGTTTATATATTTAATTTGAGATGAAAAAATTATATATGTTTTAATAAAGATTATTAAAAAATAAATAAATTTAATAAGTACAGATAAAATAAAAGCCATTTTAATAATGGCTTTTTTTTAAAAAAAAGTAGATCAATAAGTTTTATAAGGTAAAAACTTTCCGGATAATACGACATTCACCCGATCTCCGTTTGGATTATTCTCTCGTTGAATATCCATGCTGAAATCAATTGCACTCATAATACCATCTCCGAATTCTTCATGGATCAGCTCTTTAATGGTCATACCATAAACGTTGACAACCTCATACCAGCGATAAATCAGCGGATCTGTCGGCACACTAGTTGGCAGAGAACCTTTATAAGGTACGATTTGCAGCCAGGCAATGGCTTCATCAGTCAGTCCAAATATTTCACCAATTTTTTCTGCCTGTTCTTTATTAAAAGCCATCTGACCTAAACATGCAGCAGTCACCCATTCTTTAGAAAGGCCTATAGCTTCAGCGACATCTGCCCATTTGATAGACTTTAAAACTTTCGCTGAAATAATCATGTCTGTCACTTGTTGACGATGGCTAATCATAATCTTCTCCAATAGCTATATTTAAAAAATGACCACTATAGATAATGCAGAGATTGTGCCAATATAATTATAAGGATTAAATTTTAAAATAATTTATATTATTTTTATTAGTCGTTTAAAATGAGTGGCACGCTATTTGCTTTTATCTTTATTAAATATGGCAATGGCGCCATGACACGATTAATCTGTTTGAATAATGCAAGGCAAAGACGCCTAGGGTTGAAATAGACTTTAGGCGTTTTTTATTTGCAAACAGGCAAGTTATTTATATAAAGGGGATAAAAATATGGCTTATCTTGCTCCTGCAGAGTTTGCAAAAAAAGTAGTTGATGCCGGTGAGGCAAAACTTCATATGGCAACGCGTGATGTTTTGATTCGTGCTTTTATGGCAGGTGCAATTCTGGCGCTGGCAGCAGTATTTGCAGTTACTGTGGGTATACAAACAGGAGTACTGCTGATCGGTGCACTGTTATTTCCAGTTGGCTTTTGCATGTTGTATCTCTTGGGCTATGACCTGCTCACTGGGGTATTTGTATTGACCCCTTTGGCTTGGCTAGACAAACGACCAGGGGTGACGTGGTCACGTATTTTAAAAAACTGGGGTCTGGTTTTTTTAGGTAACTTTGCCGGATGTTTAACCGTGGCAGTGTTAATGGCCGCTGTCTATACCATGGGTTTCGCCGCTGAACCGAATGCGGTCGGGGTGAAAATTGCCCATATAGGTGAAGACCGGACTTTAGGCTATGCCGAATATGGTCTTGCTGGCTGGATCACGATTTTTATCCGCGGCATGCTGTGTAACTGGATGGTATCACTTGGTGTAATTGGTGCCATGATGTCAACCACGGTCAGCGGCAAATTCATCGCGATGTGGATGCCAATCATGCTGTTTTTCGCCATGGGCTTTGAACATTCAGTCGTGAATATGTTCCTGTTCCCATTTGCCATGATGATGGGCGGTGATTTCTCGATTACAGACTACTTCTTGTGGAATGAATTACCGGTTGCACTGGGGAATCTGGTGGGCGGTCTGGCACTGACAGGTCTGGCGCTCTATACCACGCATGTACGTACTGGCGCTAAAAAAGAATTCTAATCTAAGCATGATGATTTATGTCTTGAGATTAAAGGGATCGATTCGATCCCTTTTTGAGTATTTAAAATGAATAAAAAATTAAAGATCAGCATTGGGCAATATTCTTCTGCTGGAATCAAAGCACAGAATCAGGATTTTCACGGGGTCTATATTCCTGAAGGCCACGCGCTTAGCAGTAAGGGAATTGCCTGTGCAATTGCAGACGGGATCAGCAGCAGCAATGTCAGTCATATTGCAGCAGAAACTGCGGTCAGCAGTTTTCTATCGGATTATTATTCGACTTCAGATGCATGGAGTACTCAAACTTCAGCGGCACGGGTCATTCGTGCGACCAATTCCTGGCTCTATGCACAAACCCAGCAGAGCCGCGGGCGTTTTGATAAAGATCAGGGTTATGTCTGCACCTTTAGTGCACTGATTTTGAAACAAAACAGGGCGCATATTTTTCATACAGGCGATAGCCGGATTTATCGCATTCAGGCACAAGCCATTGAACAGTTGACGGCTGATCACCGGGTTTTCCTGTCATCAACAGAACATTATTTAAGTCGTGCTCTGGGTGCCGACCATCGTATCGATGTCGATTATCAGCAGCTTGAATTATATGAAGATGATTTATTTATTTTGATGACAGATGGTGTCTATGAATTTATGGAGATGCAGCTCATCTCGGAAATGCTGCAACAGAAACAACATCTGGATATCATTGCCAGGTCGATAATCGAACTGGCCTTAAAGCGGGGTAGTGATGATAATCTCACCATTCAAATCATTAAAGTGGAACAGTTGCCTGAGGAGGAATCCTTTCATATCAAGAGCCATGTTTTATTTCCGCAACAGCTGAGTCATGGCGACCTGTTTGAAGGTTATCGAATTGATAAAATCCTGCACCAGAATCATCGCAGCAGCCTCTATTTGGCGCGTGATGAAGCGACACAAAATCAGCTGGTCATTAAAACCTTGTCTGTCGATGTGCAGGATGACCTGAAAGCGGTAGAACAATTCCAGATGGAAGACTGGGTATCGAAACGCTTAAAACATGAAAATCTGCTGCAATGTTATCCGCATAAGGGCAGCAAGCAGTTTTTATTTCAAAGTTATGAATACTTGCAAGGGGAAAGCCTAAGTCGCTGGCTGCATCGTCAAAAAACAGCTTTAACTTTACAGAAGTTGCTTCCCATCATTGAACAGGTGGCCAAAGCATTGAATGCCATGCACCGTCTTGAAATGCTGCACCAAGATGTACGGCCAGAAAATGTCATGCTGCTTGAACCAGCTGATACCTTGAAAGTAAAACTGATTGATTATGGATCGACGGCGGTCAGAGGTCTGGTTGAACTGAATCCCAAACATGCAGACGTCCCTTTAGGAACTTTGGCCTTTATGGCACCTGAGTATTTTATTGGACGTTCGCCCTCAATAAAATCAGATCAGTTCTCGCTGGCGGTGATGAGTTATTATTTATTGACCCGACAATTACCTTATGGGACAGACCTCGCGCGCTGCAAGACCGAAAAGGCCTTAAAGCAGGTTCGATATCATCCACTTTATGAGTATCGACCGGATCTGCCACATGACTTGGACGCAATCTTTAAAAAAGCGCTTTCTATTCGTCCAGAGCAGCGCTATGAAGCACTTTCAGCATTTATATATGATCTGAAACACCCAGATCTCAAATTTAAAAAATCAGTTTCACGTCCTATGCTTGAAAAGCATCCAGTCACCTTCTGGAAATCCTGCACAGCAGTTCTGCTGTTGTTATTGCTCTGGGTGTTTGCACTGTATTTTAGCCAATGAAAATAATTCAAATAGGCTGTTCAACGATTTTTTTGACTGGAGTAAAAAATCGGATCTGATTCAAGCTGAGATGCAGTCAAAATATCTATTTATTCTTATTATATTTTTTTATATTTTTACGATGATTGACTCTGTGTTTTTGAAGATTATCTATATAAAATAGCAAGTGCAGTTAAAATCTAAATAAGCATAAAAATATTGGAATAATAATTGCTTATTTTTAATACCACTAGAATAAAAAGGTAAATAAGACATGAAACTTCAATTTTTTAGGCTGATATTAATCGCGAGTAGCTCCATTGTGATGAGCCAAACCAGTTTCGCGGGAGATGGGGGCTTACGTTTTGCTGAAAAGAATCAGGAAAAAGTGGCACAAATTCAGGCCAAGAAAAAAGTGGCAGAAACACAAGCTCCGCCCCTACAAGCAAAAGCCAGTACAGAGCCGAAACAGTAAAACAGCAGCCATATAAAAAGACTTACCCTTCTTCTTGGATCTGATAGATAAAATGTATGGCTTGGAATAGATAGAGCAGAATTTTTGCAATGCTCATAAATAAAAAAACTCCCCACATATTTTAAACCATGGGGAGTTTTTTATTTTGCATCTCAGGGAAAATTACTGAATTTGTTCCTCATCCTGTTTTTCCTGACGCAATTGATCCCGCTGACGCTGTGGATCCTGGATACCTAATTGACCGCGCTGGATTTCCCGATCCTGTTTTTCTTGCGGATCAAGTTGTTCTTCAGTGAGTTCTTCATCATTTCGATCGATTGGATTATGCATGGTCTTTTATCCTCTAATACTGTCTGTTTTTATTGTATGAATAAAGCAAAATTAGTCTGTGACTTTTATGCCTGAGTTATTTTTCTAACGTGTTGCAGCTGTAAGTTTAAGCAATATTTTATGGGGGAATTTAATTAAAATAATTAACTGTATAAAAATTATAATTTTAACTTATGGTAATCTTAGATGAGTCATGCTCATTAATTTTCAATTTAAATGAAAATTAATAAATAATTGTGAGCGATTGGGGTATGCTAAAGACAGAACAAATGTGATTACTTTTTGAATTTTCGGTATTTCCCATGATAGAACTCCGCCATTTAAGAACCCTGACCGCTCTGCGGGAGCATGGCTCCCTGGTTGCAGCCGCAAGTGATTTATGTTTAACACCATCGGCCCTGTCACATCAGCTACGTGAGCTTGATCAGTGGTTTGGCGTTGAAGTGGTAAACCGGCGTAGTCGTCCTGTAAGTTTTTCAAATGTGGGGTTACGGTTATTAAAACTGGCGGATGAAATATTACCGCAAGTTCAAAGTGCACAGGGTGATATCAGCCGTATTGTGCATGGTCAGACCGGGAGAATTATCTTCTCTTCTGAATGTCATAGCTGTTTTGACTGGCTAATGCCATTGCTTAACCAGTACCGGATGCAATATCCGGATGTAGACCTAGACTTTGCCTCAGGTTTTGAATCGAACCCCCATGAATTACTGCAAACTGGAGAGTTTGATCTGCTGATCACTGCTGATCCAATTGCACTCAAAGGCATTGAATATTTTCCGATTTTTGAATATGAATCGCGCCTGGTTTTATCCAATACTCATCCCTTGGTAAGAGCAAAACATATTACTGTTGAGGAGCTGGCTGAAGAAACGCTGGTGACTTATCCGGTGGATAAACACCGTTTGGATATCATGTCGCGTCTGTTTATCCCCGCTAATGTATTACCTAAAGCTATTCGTACCACTGATTTAACCCAAATGCTGATCCAGCTGGTAGCCAGTGGGCGCGGGATTGGTGCATTGCCAGACTGGGTGGTAAATGAATATGAACAAAAGGGCTGGGTGACTTCACGCCGTTTAGACTGTGTGGCGCCTGAAGGATTGCGCCGTACTTTATACGCTGGCTATCGTACAGAAGAAAAGCAGAAAGATTATTTTGAAGGCTTCTTGAAACAGCTGGACCGTTTTTCCAAAAAAAGGCAGGCTTATTACAACTAATCAATGAAAAATTGAATATCTTTAGACTTATTACTGCTAAAAAATCCTGTTAGTCAGGATTTTTTAATTTTAACTTTCCTGGTCTGCATCATTTTGATTGATCTATAAGATGATGCAGCTATTAATCCAGCTTTTGAATTTAATGAACTGGTTTAGTCGATCATAATTTCTGACAAGTATTACATTTTGCCAAGTGGGAATACATCTGTGCAGAATTAAATGGTATAACATTCAATATCAATTACTTAAAATTTAAATTCTAGGAACTTGTAGGAATATAGTTCTGATCTTGCAAATTCATTTTTAATAAAAAGATTAAATAAAATTTAAAAACATACGCTAATCAGTCAATTTTTTGGCAGAAAATAACTCCTGAAAATACCAAGGTTGATCTATGCTACAGCAAGATTTTTAATCCACATCTCAAGCAGATCAGGACCACTTATACAGGACTGTATAAACTCGCCATGCATATGACAAAAATACCTCTTAAAAAAAGCCCACTGAGCCTCATGATCCTGTCGATTTTCTCGGGGCATGTTTATGCTGAAACGGTCAGGGAACCGGGTAATGTTCAACAGTTGAATACTATCGTGATCAGTGCTGAAAAAAATGCCACTCCGCAACAGCAATCTCAGAAAGAACTGGCTCAGGTTTCAGGAGGAACAAATTTCATTGGTGAGCAGCAGCTAGGACAGCAGCGACTTGCAACCACGGCCGATGTATTCCGTTTGCAGTCAGGAATTTATGCCCAGTTTGCGGGAAATGAAGGAGTAAAAGTCTCAATTCGTGGCTCAGGAATTAACCGCACTTCAGGTGCGCATGCCTCTGGTACCTATGTCATGATCAATGATATTCCGTTTACAGGACCGGGCGGTACAGCTTATGAGCTGCTCGAGCCATGGTGGATTGATCATGTCGTGGTGTATCGTGGTGCCAACGGTTTAAAACAGGGTGGATTGTCTTTAGGCGGAACAATTAACTATAAAAGTAAAACTGGGGCAGAGCAGAATGGTTCTGAACTCAAATATGAAATGGGTAGCCATGGTTATCAGAAATATCAGTTCAGTACCGGCCGAAAACTGGATAAATCAGATTATTATCTGGCGGTAATAGCTAACCAGTTTGACGGAATTCAGGCTCATGCCAAAGGCGATGGCAAAGGTCTGGCTTTTAATCTGGGCTATCAAGTTAGTCCGGATATCGAAACTCGTTTTTATGCCCGTTACCGTGAAAGCCAGCATTTAACTCCGGGACGGATTACTCAGGAACAGCTTAAGCATAATCCTAGAACAGCAAATAGTTTTAATTTGGCAGTGGATGCCAAACGAATTCAGCCGGGCAGTACCTGGCTGGCCAATACCACAACTTGGAATTTACAGGATGATGCCAAACTGACCGGTAGTCTGGCCTATCACCATTATCCTCTGGATTTGCGTGAAAGCAGTTATCGCACGAATGTCGATTATGAAGACATTAGTACACGTTTCCAGTATGAAAAGCCTTACCAGTTTCTAGGTCTGGAGCATCAGGGACGTATCGCTTTACGCAGTACCACCCATCGCCCAAACAGTGGGGTAACGGAAACTATCCGACGTGATATGTCCATTGATGGAACATTATATCCGGCAGATACGGTTACTCGCCGTTATACCTATCGGGGTTCAGACAACGTGCTGCAATTTGATCAGGAAACTGCATTAAATGATCAGTTTAAACTGGATCTGGGATTCGCAGCAGCCTATACCCATCGGGAAAGTGAAGTGACTTATCCTGTAGCCAGCCCGGAAGTCAGCCGTTATGAATGGAATTTTGCACCACGACTTGGATTGACTTATCAAGCGAATGACGATGTACAATGGTTTGCCAATTTAAGCCGCAGCATTGAACCGACGCACCCTTGGTCTATGGTATGGTCTTCGCCTTATTATTTTGACAGTGGCATTGCTTCTGGCCGGGTGCGTGCTCCCATTTACTTGGATACACAAACCGCCAATAGCTTGGAACTGGGTGGCCGAGGACAATCAGTCTTTGGCGATTGGGCACTGAGCTATTACTATTCCAAAGTGAAAAATGAACTGCTAACTTCAGAACTGATCAAAACCTATGAAGATGGAGCAGAACGACCTTCAGAGCCAATTGCTGTTGAATCCAATGCCACGCCGACCATTCATCAAGGGGTGGAGCTAAGTCTGGATACGCCATTACATGAATCCCGATTTGGCGAGCTGCGTCTGCAACAGGCTTATACCCTTAGCGATTTTCATTATAAAAATGATCCATTATTTGGTAAAAACCAGTTGCCGGGGATACCCAAACATCTATATCAGGCACAGCTCAGTTATGCATTATACAACGGCCTGTATATTGGCCTGAATACAGAATATGCGTCCAAAATGGCACATGATTATGCCAATAGCCGATTCAGTGATGACTATCAGATCTGGGGCATTGACTTGGGTTATGCACCAGAACATCAGTTCTGGAAAACCTGGATTAACTTTAAAAATATTACCGATAAAAAATATGCAGCAGTCGTGATTCCAGGTTATGACGATCGGGGTGCAGATCTTGCCCGATCTTCACCGGGTGAAGGTTTTTCTACTTATGCCGGTGTGTCATTTAAATTTTAATTATTTAAAAATTAAAAAAAGAGCGGGATATTTCCCGCTCTTTTTATTTTTTGATAGAACGGATTTATCAGGTTTCTAATATTCCTGTAATACCTGTCACGATCATATCGATGGCAATAGTACCGATTAAAAGCGCTGCAACACGACCGACGATATCGACATACAGGTCAATATAGTTTGAATACTTGTGCTGTAAATGATCATGCAGGTATTTCATCAGGATTAGCAGGCTACAGGTCAGAAATAGGGTTGAGAAAATCACCAGAATGGTTTGCATTAAACTGAGTTGTATACCGGTGATCACAGATGCCGAAATGGTGCCCGGACCGATCATAAACGGCATGGCAATCGTGCCCGCCAGATGACTAGGCGCTCCACGCATCACGCCAATCGTATCAGCACCTTCAAAGACATAACGATAGCCAATCACCAGAAAGATAATACCGCCAAAAATCTGGAAGGACTCAAACCGTACATGCAAGACTTCATTAAAGAAGGCTTCACCGGTTTTTGCAAAAATGATGAACACAATAAAGCTGATCAGGCTGCCCTGAATCAATGCCATGTTGAATACTTTTGCGTCGGAATTACGGATAATTCCGAGCATGTAGATACTCATCAGAAAAGGATTGAGCAGGGAGAAAAACAGGGCAAAAGTATTCAAACTTTCTGACATCATTGCGTCCTTCCGTAGTTGAGTAATCCTAGATTTCACGATCCGGGAACAGCGGACGTTTACCTGGGCTGATCCGGTTAATATGCAGATACATCATATGGCGTTCATATTTATCCAGGATGTCATTGATCACCTGTTCCTTGCTATAACCGACCAGATCGTTGCCCTGAGAGCCTTCAAACAGATAACTTTCCAGACGATAATAATAACGTTTGGTTCGTTTACCACGTGAACTGAAATTTGGCGTGTCATAGCGTACCGGCCATATTTCGTAGACAAAGTTTTCTTCTTCATCGAGCTGAATGGTCAGATCCAGGTGATACAGTTCAGGTTCTTCCTCAAGTGATTTTTCCTGAATATTGACTTGAATGCCTTTGTCAATTAACTCGGTTGCAACGGCCTCAATGGCCGGCTTGCAGACATTGTCCAGCATGGTCCGGGTCTGGGACAGGCTTGGATGCAGCATGACCCGGCTCAGACGCTTCTTCCAGTTCAAGATATCCACATTACCGACCACAGGTGCCGCATTCAGGCTGGTACTGGCCTGACGAAAATCCTCCAGACGCAAGGACTTATAGAGTCCCGCCATCACAAAGAAAATGACGAAACTAAAAGGCAGACCCATAATAATCGTAGTGTTCTGTAATGCTGTCACGCCATTCGCCATGAGCATTGCCAAAGTCAGCAAACCGATGGCAATGGCCCAGAACACACTGAGCCAGCGCGGTGAATCATGCTCAATATTAGTGAATTTAGTGGTGAAATTTCCCAATACCAATGCCCCTGAATCCGCTGAGGTCACATAGAACAGCAAGCCGGTAATGGTGGCGACACCTGCTGTAAACATAAAGCCTGGATACTGCGCCAGCAGATCATAAAAACCATGTGCCGGATTTTCTAAAACTGTCGTAGCAAGTTGAGTATTACCATCAAAAATCACGCTGTATAAAGCACTGTTACCGAAAATAGACAACCAGGTCAGGGTAAATAACAGAGGAATAACCAAAGTCCCGGTGACAAATTCGCGAATGGTACGACCACGGGAAATACGGGCCAGGAACAGACCAACAAAAGGCGACCAGGCGATCCACCATGCCCAGAAGAACAGGGTCCAGCTATTCATCCACTCTTTCGGTTGTTCAAAAGGAAAACTCGTTAAAGAAAGCTTCGGGAACTGACTGATATAGTCACCAAAATTTTGAATCAAGGCGGCTAATAAAAACTCGGTATTGCCTACAAACAGAATGAATAGCAGCAGCCCAATTGACACATAGATATTAATTTCAGACAGGATCCGGATGCCTTTATTGACACCGGCAGTCACTGAAATAATAGTAATAATCACAGCAACGGCGATGAGTGCAGTTTGAATCCAGATATTTTCCGGTAAACCAAACAGCACATGCAGGCCGTAATTTAATTGCACAACGCCAATCCCGCAGGTGGTGGCAATCCCGAAAATCGTGCCGAGTACCGCAGCCGTATCAACCGTATGGCCAATTGGACCATTAATTCTTTTTCCAAAAATAGGATAGAGTGCTGATCGGATGGTGAGCGGTAAATTATAGCGATAACTGAAATAACCTAGAGCGACCCCAATCAGCGCGTACATACTCCAGCCGGTTAAACCGTAGTGAAACAGGGTCCACACCATGGACTGGCGCGCAGCTTCAAAAGTTTCGCCTTCGCCTACAGGCGGATTCATATAGTGGGAAAGCGGTTCCGCCACCGAGAAGAACATCAGGTCAATCCCGATCCCGGCAGAAAATAGCATCGCCGACCAACTCAGCAGGCTAAATTCTGGCTTGGAATGTTTGGGACCTAATTTAATCTCGCCATAACGGGAACAGGCGATAAAGACGATAAAAACCAGATACAGCGTTGCCGCCAGCAGGTAATACCAGCTAAAGGTACGACTGACCCAGTTTAAAATATTAATAATGACTTGATTGGCTTGTTCATTAAATAAAATGGTAATGATAGAAAACAGCAGAATAAGTGTCGCCGAAAAATAAAAAACTACTTTATTCAGACCATCTTGCATCTCTTCATTTTTCTTTTGCATAAATCCATGACCATCGTTTTGTTGCCGGATGATCTACAGTGCCGTGTGATTTAAAAGTAAAAACATGCATAAAGCTTCCCTGTTTTCGTGAATTACAAACTTTTGCAAATCCAAAACAAACTGCGCTGTACATCAAGGGTGAGCTGGCACTATAATTTTTATTAATTGAACGTTCAATTAAAAAAGCGTTTATTAATTGTTACATCATTCTGCTATTTATCTAGCAAAGTAACTTTCTATTGTTATATCCGTTATTCAGGTTAGACCTATGCCCAAAGTTGGTATGCAACCGATCCGCCGTCAGCAACTTATCGACGCCACCTTAGCTGCAGTCAATGAGCTGGGTTTTGCAGAAGCTTCAATCAGTCAGATTGCTCAAAGGGCAGGTGTCTCAACCGGCATCATAAGTCATTATTTTCAAGGTAAAAATGGCTTGATCGAAGCCACAATGCGTTACTTGTTGCAGCAATTAGGTACATCTGTTGCACAGATAAAGATGCAGGTTGATGACATACCGGAACAACGCTTACTGGCGATCGTCCGTGGTAATTTTGCTGCTCCACAAACGGACAAGGCAGCCATGAAAGTCTGGTTGGCATTCTGGGCTAGCAGTTTGCACCAACCTGAATTACACCGTTTACAGCAGATCAATCATTACCGTTTACATTCCAATCTCAAATATGAATTCATGAAAAAGTTGAGTAAAGACCAGGCAGAGAAAGCTGCTCAAGGTCTGGCAGCATTGATTGACGGATTCTGGCTAAGAGGTGCTTTGGTAAGTGGCGAAATTGATCCAGAACTGCCGATTGAACTGTGTAGTGAATATATCCGGCAACAACTCAAATAACCCACCTGCGAGGAAATTCCATTGACAACATTCAAACTGCAATGTCCTTATATTCATGGACAGTATGTCGATGCAACGTCCAATAGCACGTTTCAAACGATTAATCCTGCAACAGGCGAAGTTCTGGCAGACGTGCAAGTGTGTACGCGAAAAGATATCGATCGCGCTGTTGAATCGGCACAGAAAGGACAAAAGGTCTGGGCAGAAATGACGGCGATTCAACGTTCCCGTATTTTGAACAAGGCGGTTGCCATCCTCCGTGAACGTAATGACGAGCTGGCGCGTTTAGAAAGCCTCGACAGTGGTAAAGCTTTCAGTGAAACATCCACCGTCGATATTGCGACAGGTGCAGATGTACTCGAATACTATGCAGGTATTTTACCAGCATTAGAAGGCCAGCAAATCCCGCTCAGAAGCAGTTCGTTTGTCTATACTCGCCGTGAACCTTTAGGTGTGGTTGCCGGGATTGGTGCATGGAATTACCCGATTCAAATCGCCTTATGGAAATCGGCACCTGCACTGGCAGCAGGCAATGCCATGATCTTTAAAGCCAGTGAAGTAACGCCTTTAACTGCATTAAAACTGGCAGAAATTTATACTAAAGCAGGTGTGCCGCATGGCGTATTTAATGTGGTGACCGGTAGTGGTGAAATTGGTGGCTATCTGACTTCACATCCGGACATAGCCAAAGTTTCATTTACCGGTGGTGTCGCAACCGGCAAAAAAGTCATGGCCCAAGCTGCGAATTCCAGCCTGAAAGAAGTGACTATGGAGCTGGGCGGAAAATCCCCGCTGATTATCTGTGAAGATGCCGATCTGGATCTGGCGGCAGATATTGCCATGATGGCCAACTTCTACAGTTCCGGTCAGGTCTGTACCAATGGTACCCGCATATTTGTACCTTTAGCCTTGAAAGCCGAATTCGAAGAAAAGATTTTGCAGCGTATTCCTTATATCCGTATGGGGGATCCACTTGATCCTGAGACCAATTTTGGTCCAGTGTCCAGCTTCTCTCATATGGAAAAAGTATTGAGCTATATTGAAAAGGGCAAGATCGAAGGTGCACGCTTATTGTGTGGTGGTGGCCGTGCTGAAGATGAGCAGTTTGCGCAAGGCGCTTATGTGCTACCAACGGTATTTACCGATTGTCGTGACGACATGACGATTGTTCGTGAAGAAATCTTTGGTCCAGTCATGAGTATTCTGAGTTATGACTCAGAAGAAGAGGCGATTCGTCGAGCCAATGACACCGAGTATGGTCTGGCAGCTGGTGTCGTGACGCCGAATCTGGCACGTGCGCATCGTATTATTCATCAAATCGAAGCCGGTATTTGCTGGATTAATACCTGGGGCGAATCACCGGCAGAAATGCCAGTTGGTGGCTATAAACATTCAGGTGTCGGTCGCGAAAACGGTATTGTCACGCTACAGCAATATACCCAGACCAAGTCAGTTCAGGTCGAACTCAGTCCTTTCCAGTCTGTATTTAGCGCATAAGGGAGGATTGGATGAATTACGATTATATTATTATTGGTGCAGGTTCGGCAGGAAATGTGCTCGCAGTGCGTTTAACTGAAGATCCGGATGTGAAAGTCCTGCTGCTAGAAGCGGGTGGACCGGATTACCGTCTAGATTTCAGAACACAAATGCCAGCTGCGTTGGCTTATCCCCTACATGGACGACGCTATAACTGGGCCTATCTGACCGACCCCGAACCTCATATGAATAATCGTCGTATGGAGTGCGGGCGCGGAAAAGGTCTGGGCGGTTCTTCGTTAATTAACGGCATGTGTTACATTCGTGGTAATGCTATGGATCTTGAACAGTGGGCCAGCCTTAAGGGGCTAGAACACTGGAGCTATGCCGAATGTCTGCCGTATTATAAAAAAGCTGAAACGCGCGATATTGGCGGCAATGATTATCATGGTGATTCTGGACCGGTTTCGGTCGCAACACCGAAAAATGGCAATAATGAACTGTTCCATGCCATGGTCGAGGCAGGTGTACAGGCCGGCTATTCACGTACTGATGACCTGAATGGCTATCAGCAGGAAGGTTTCGGGCCGATGGACCGTACCGTAACGCCGCAAGGCCGTCGTTCCAGTACAGCACGCGGTTATCTCGATATGGCCAAAGGCCGGGATAATCTCACAATTATTACCCACGCCATGACCAACCGGATTCTGTTTAATCGTAATCAGGCGATTGGTGTGGAATATTTTGAAGGACAAAATACCTTACAGCCGATTCAGGTCTTTGCAGATCGTGAAGTATTGCTATGTGCAGGTGCAATTGCCTCGCCGCAAATCCTGCAACGCTCCGGTGTGGGTCCGGCTGAACTGTTAAAAAGTCTGGATATTCCTGTGGTTCAGGATTTGCCAGGCGTGGGTGAAAACCTGCAGGACCATCTGGAAATGTACCTGCAATATAAGTGCAAAAAACCTGTCAGCTTATATCCGGCACTCAAGTGGTATAACCAGCCAATGATTGGCGCTGAATGGTTATTTTTAGGAAAAGGTATTGGGGCCAGCAACCAGTTTGAAGCCGGTGGTTTTATCCGCTCTTCAGACGAATTTGAATGGCCTAATATCCAGTATCATTTCCTGCCTGTGGCGATTAATTATAATGGCACCAATGCCATTCATGAACATGGCTTCCAGGCTCATGTGGGCTCTATGCGTTCACCGTCACGTGGCCGTGTCCGTCTGAAATCCAAAGACCCGTTTGAGCATCCAAGTATTCTGTTCAACTATATGAGTACTGAGCAGGACTGGCGTGAATTCCGCGATGCCATCCGTATTACCCGGGAAATCATGCATCAGCCGGCATTAGATCCCTATCGTGGTGAAGAAATCAGTCCAGGAAAACATCTACAAACAGATGCTGAAATTGATGAATTTGTTCGTAATCATGCAGAAACCGCGTATCATCCATCGTGTAGCTGTAAAATGGGTGAGGATGACATGGCGGTTGTCGATGGTTATGGACGCGTACATGAAATGCAGGGGTTGCGTGTGATTGATGCCTCGATAATGCCTTTGATCATTACCGGCAACCTCAATGCAACTACGATTATGATCGCTGAAAAACTGGCAGACCATATTCGTGGCAAACCTGCTCTTGCGCCTTCATCGGCACCTTTTTACAAGGCGCCTCGCGCTTAAATCATGGTTTTATTCCTGTCATCTGGCAAAGCAGGAGTAAAACGAATTTCAATTTTTTCCCAAAAACGGAGATAAAACCTCGACTGCTTTCGTTTTATCTCCGGCTTTGCTTAATACAATTTATATTTTATGAAAATATTCAATCAAACAGTGCTGTTTGGCTGTGCTGCTGTTTCAAGTCTTTACTGTTATGCCGATGATGCAGAAGTAAAACAAATAGAAGCAAGCGGAAACTTGAGTGTGGTATCCAAATATATCTCCCGCGGTTTGACCAATGCACCTGAAAATGATGACGTTGCTGTACAGGCTGCATTGAATCTGGCTTATGGCAATTTTTATGTCGGATATTGGGGATCTACGCTTGGATACTCTTATGCAGAAGTGCAGGGGCGTCCGAGACATCGCTCAGACAAATTCGAGCATGACTTTCTGCTGGGTTATACCCATAGCAGCAAAAATTATGATTGGGATCTATGGAACGCAACCTATTATTATCCGGGCGGCAAGCATACTACCGGAAATGAGCTGGGTTTAAATGTCAGTCGTGCGTTGAATGATCAGACCAGTATCGGGGCCAGCATATCGACCTATCTGTATGATGTGGCTTATGCCAATCAGGGCGATACCTTTTATACACTTAACCTGAGCCATCAATTGAATGATCGCCTGAATGCCAGTGTTACGGCAGCAGGAAGCTATTTTAACGATGAAGGCAAATATGAGGGCGGTGAACTGGGCGATACCGAAAAGCAGTTTGCCTTTCGTTATGCTTCTGCCGGACTCAGTTATGCGCTTTTACCGCAGTTGAGTGTGTCAGGTGAATATATCTTTGGCGGTTATGACCGCTATGATGACAAGCAGCGTAATCTTGCAGTATTTGCGCTGAGTTATGATTTTTAAAATTATGAAATCATTCAGATTAGGCGGGTGAAAATCTGCCTTATCTGCAATTTTGATTAATAGTATAAGCCATGACTTGAAGTAGATTCATGCTCCGGTAGCTCGGGAAAGACTGAGGGTCTGGTTTAATCTGCCAGAATTTCAGACAAACATTATCAATTTCATAAAATAATTCTATAATAGCGCCCATTCTCGGCAGCGTTATCCAGACACTTAGTCAAATGGTATAACCTGACCATTTTCTATTTTTCATTCAAGTTCTCCTCCGTGAACCGGCTTGTATTCAGATTCAGCATCTTATCTGTCCGTGACGGCACATAAGAATATTTAGGTATCCACATGGAAATTAAGGTCAATTATCTCGATAATCTACGCCAGGAAGCCAAGTTCGATGACTTCACGGTGATTGCCGATCAGCCGATCCGCTATAAAGGCGATGGTTCGGCACCCGGCCCATTCGATTATTTTCTGGCGTCGTCGGCACTTTGTGCGGCTTATTTTGTCAAAGTCTATTGCGCAGCACGTGACATTCCAACCGATAATATCCGCCTTTCGCAAAACAATATTGTTGATCCTGAAAACCGCTATAAACAGATTTTTAAAATTCAGGTGGAACTGCCGGTTGATATTTCTGAAAAAGACCGCCAAGGAATTTTACGTTCGATAGACCGTTGTACCGTCAAGAAAGTAATTCAAACCGGTCCTGAATTTGTTATTGAAGAAGTAGAGAGTATCGATGCAGATGCTCAGGCCTTGTTAATGCCAAGTCTGGCTTCTGATCATACGACTTTCATTCCGGGTAAAGACCTTCCGCTGGAAGAAACCATTGCCAATATGTCTGCCATTCTGGCAGGCCTCGGCATGAAGATTGAAATTGCGTCTTGGCGTAATATCGTGCCGAATGTCTGGTCATTGCATATTCGTGATGCGCAGTCGCCAATGTGCTTTACCAACGGTAAGGGCTCGACCAAAGAAAGTGCGCTGGCATCTGCTTTGGGTGAATTTATTGAGCGTCTGAACTGTAACTTCTTCTATAACGACCAGTTCTGGGGTGAAGATATTGCCAATGCAGAATTTGTGCATTATCCAGATGAAAAGTGGTTCCAGCCAGGTCCGAATGGCGAACTACCTGCAGAAGTTTTGGATGAACATACCCGTGAAATTTATGATCCAGAAGATGAGTTATTGGGTACCCATCTTTATGATACCAACTCGGGCAATAAGGCTCGTGGCATCTGTTCATTGCCATTTGTACGTCAGTCTGATGGTGAAACCGTTTATTTCCCGTCCAATCTGATCGAAAACCTTTACTTAAGTAACGGGATGAGTGCCGGCAATACCTTGGCTGAAGCGCAAGTACAATGTCTTTCTGAAATTTTCGAACGTGCGGTAAAACGTGAAATTCTGGAAGGTGAACTCGCACTTCCGGATGTGCCTGAACATGTTCTGGCAAAATATCCGAAAATTATTGAAGGTATTAAAGGTCTGGAAGAACAGGGCTTCCCGGTTCTGGTCAAAGATGCCTCATTAGGCGGCCAGTTCCCGGTCATGTGTGTCACCTTGATGAACCCGCGTACCGGCGGTGTATTTGCCTCATTCGGTGCCCATCCTAACTTTGAAGTGGCATTAGAACGCAGTCTGACCGAGTTATTGCAAGGCCGTAGTTTTGAAGGCCTGAATGATCTGCCAAAACCAACCTTTAGCAGCAATGCAGTAACTGAACCGAATAACTTTGTTGAGCATTTCATCGACTCAAGCGGTGTAGTGTCTTGGCGTTTCTTCAGCGCGAAATCAGATTATGATTTTGTCGAGTGGGATTTCACTAATAACGGTCAAAATTCGAATGCGGATGAAGCTCAGGAATTATTCACGATTCTGGAAGACATGGGCCATGAAGTTTATATGGCGGTGTATCAGCATCTAGGTGCAACAGCTTGCCGTATTCTGGTACCGGGCTATTCAGAAATTTATCTGGTAGAAGATCTGGTTTGGGACAATACCAACAAGGCTTTGTTATATCGTGAAGATATCCTGAATCTGCACCGTCTGGATGATGAACAACTGGAAGCACTGGTTGAGCGTCTGGAAGAAGCAGATGAGGATGACTATACCGAGATCAAAACCTTGATCGGTATCGAGTTCGATGAAAATACTGAATGGGGCCAACTGACGATTCTGGAACTGAAACTGCTGATTTATGTGGCTTTGCAGCAATTTGAAGAAGCCAAAGATCTGGTTGAGCAGTTCTTGCAGTTCAATACCAATACCGTTGAACGTGGCCTGTTCTACCAGTGCATGAATGTCGTTCTGGAAGTCATTCTGGATGATGAAATGGAACTGGAAGATTATGAACACAACTTCCGTCGTATGTTTGGTGATGCCCGTATGGATGCCGTTCTAGGTTCAATCGAAGGAACAGTTCGTTTCTATGGTTTGACCGAAACCAACATGCAGCTTGAAGGGCTGGATCGTCATCTACGTTTAATTGACAGCTATAAGAAATTGCATGCAGCGCGTGCCAAGTTTGTGGCTCAGCAATAATCCATAGATGAATGACTAAAATTTTTCGTCATTTGTTTTAAATCTTAAAAATGGCTTACTCGGTTTCGAGTAGGCCATTTTTATCTCTGATCCTATATGCAATCTTTTCTATTATTTCTATTCTAACTTATTAATTCCAGCTCCCGAGGGAACTGGAATTACCTAAAAAATTAAAGTGAAGTGTTAATACTAACTGCTTCAAGATTGGGTATATGAATGTGAGAAATAGATGTATTTTTCTCATTCACAGGAACTACCTTACATATTCGGGTAATTCGGACCACCACCACCTTCCGGTGTCACCCAGGTGATGTTCTGGGACGGATCCTTGATATCACAGGTCTTGCAGTGCACACAGTTGGCTGCATTGATCTGGAAACGCTTGGAACCGTCATTATTTTCCATGATTTCATACACCCCCGCTGGGCAGTAACGCTGTGCAGGCTCATCCCATTTCGGCAGGTTCACTTCAACCGGGATGGATGGATCAGTTAGTTTCAAATGCGAAGGCTGGTTTTCTTCATGGACCGTGTTCGACACAAACACTGAAGACAGGCGGTCAAAGGTCAGCTTGCCATCCGGTTTTGGATAGGTCGGCTTGAAGTTCACTGCATCGACAGTTTTTAATGCCTTGAAGTCAGGCAGCAGATCATGCAAGGTGAACGGTACTTTAAACACGTTCTGGTCGATGAAGTTGAATGCACCACCCATCCATTGACCGAACTTGTGCATCGCAGGACCGAAGTTACGCGAGCTGTACAGCTCTTCTTTCAGCCAGCTATGGTTGAACTTGTCGGTATACGCGGTCAGTTCCTTGACAAAGAAATCTTCGCCCTCTACAACACGCGCCACCGCCAGATCACCGCCTTTTTCTACACCCGCAGCAATGGCTTCAAATACCGCTTCACCGCAGAGCATGCCAGATTTCATTGCTGTATGAGAACCCTTGATCTTGGCGAAGTTCAGGAAGCCGGCATCATCCCCAATTAAAGAACCGCCCGGGAAAGTAAATTTCGGCAGCGAGTTAAAACCACCTTTGGTCACGGCACGGGCACCATAAGAAATGCGCTTGCCACCTTCGAGATACTGCTTGATCAGCGGATGGGTTTTCCAGCGTTGCATTTCCATGAACGGATACATATGCGGGTTTTCATAAGAAAGATCCACGATCATGCCCAGGGTCACCTGGTTGTTCTCGGCGTGGTATAGCCACCAGCCACCTGAAGAACCGGTTTCATTGAGTGGCCAGCCGGCACCATGCATCACCAGACCCGGTTTGTGCTTGGCTGGATCAATTTCCCACAGCTCTTTAATCCCGATGCCGTAATGCTGCGGATCGGCGTCCTTGTCCAGGTTGAACTTCTGGATCAGGCGCTTGCCTAAATGACCACGGCAACCTTCAGCAAATAACGTGTATTTAGCGTGCAGTTCATAACCCGGAGTAAAGTTATGTGTCGGTTCACCATCTTTACCAATACCCATATCACCGGTCTGGATGCCTTTTACCGTGCCATCTTCATGATAAAGAATTTCAGAAGCTGCAAAGCCCGGGAAGATTGATACTTCCAGTTCTTCGGCTTTCTGGCCTAACCAGCGCACCACGTTGCCGAGCGAGATGACATAGTTGCCATCATTATGCATGGTTTTAGGCACCATCCAGTGCGGTGCTTCCTGTGATTTTTCATCTGACAGCAGGAAGAAGGTTTTATCTTCAGTCACCGGGACATTCAGCGGGGCACCCTGTTCTTTCCAGTCCGGGAACAATTCGTTCATGGCACGTGGTTCAAGCACAGCACCAGACAGAATATGTGCACCGACTTCGGAGCCTTTTTCTACGACACAAACGGACAGATCGTTTAAGTTGTTTTCAATTGCAAGTTGACGGATTTTGATCGCAGCAGAAAGACCCGCAGGGCCTGCGCCTACGATGACGACGTCAAACTCCATCGATTCTCTTGTTATATCTTCCATAATATAAAATCCAATTTCGTATAGCGATATATATAGCATTATCTAAATCGGTTATGAAGCTTATTCTTGATCTTTTTATTTGAAATAGGACTTTATCTTTTTTTTAAATCTTATCTATTTCACAGCATTAAAAAGGTTTGCGGCAAATTCTGGGTAAAGTAAGAAGAAGATGTATAGACTGGGTATTCATAAAAAGAGCGACTGAATGTCGCTCTGATGATTAATTTTTTATATGTTGTTGAGATTCATTGCAATATTGTTCACCATATGAATCAGACGCGGTCCAATTTCATTTTCCAGTTTTTCCTGATTTAACAGATAACTTGGAGCCCCACAGTTAAACGTTAGTATTCCGTGTTTAGGGTGAACCAGTGGAACTGCCACGGAATTCACATCCTTAGCCCAGTCACCTAAAGACAGACAGTAGCCATAATCCTGATAATCACGGATTGCACGTTCCAGATTACGCTTAATGGTTGGCCACTGGTCTTCATTTCTTTTTTTGATCGCATCAAATAAATATTCGCGTTCTTTTACATCCATTGCTGCCAGACAGGCACGTCCCATGGCACTGCTATGAATCGGTAAGGTAGAACCGACAGGGCGGCGCATGGTCAGCGTCGATTCTGTATGTACCACTTCCAGATAAATCATGCTCAAACGGTCACGTGTAGCCATTGCCACAGGAGCTTGAGAATAACGCGACATTTCTTCCATAAATGGATAAGCCTGAGTCCGCGCAGAAATATTACTCAGAGCTGCATAGCCCAAAGCCAATACACCCACATCTAGTAAATATTTTGTGGTATTAGGCAATTGTTTTAAATAACCTAAAGAAACCAGGGTACTGGTAATACGCGCTACAGTCGGCTTAGGCAAGTTGGTTAATTGTGCAATTTCCTGATTTCCAAGTAATTGATTAGTTGAAGAAAAGCAGCGCAAGATTTCCAATCCACGCGCAATAGACGCAATAAATTGAGGATTGTTTTCTCTATGAATATGTGAAATCGGGTCTAAACGGATTTCATCAAAATTGGGAATTTCACCAGTTTTATTTTTTGTCATGTTCAAGGCAATTAAGGTTAAATTAGTAAATATGATAACAATATAATTTCACGATACAAAATAAAACACTTATACAAAAGATAAAATGTAGAAAAAAGTACCTAAATTATTTGTGAACGGAAAGAATGTGGTTATCCAAGCTTCAAGACAACATACAATCATCTGGTTTTCAGGTTAATGAAAGTCATTCAAAATTTCGATTTTCCCCCACAATAGCAATAATTAAGAAGCATTACCTCAAGAAGAAAGATGAAGCCTTATCTTCAACAAAGTTGATAGAAACAACGATTCTTCACTGGAAATATTTCGCATTGTGAAATTAAATCTTAAACACAACTGAACTCAAATGCCAGAAAAATTTCATTTTCAAGATAAAAATAAAAATTTTGGTAATTTTTCTTGCTAAAAATGATTTTATATGATTATTTATTTCGTATTACGAAACAAAAATAATGGTAAAGGAATTTACCTAAATTATATCCATGGAGATTTATATGATTCGTGATCCAGAAATGTTAGACCAGCTTCTGTCGACGATTCGAAATTTTGTAAAAAATGAACTGGTGCCTCTCGAGCATGAAGTAGAAGAGAACAATGCCATTCCCGAACATATTGTGGAACAGATGAAAGAGTTGGGTTTATTTGGCCTGACGATTCCAGAAGAATATGGCGGTTTAGGTATTACCATGGAAGAAGAAATTCTGGTCGCGATGGAGTTGGGTCAGACATCGGCTGCCTTCCGCTCTTTAATTGGTACTAACAACGGCATTGGCTCAAGTGGCATCATTATCGACGGTACAGAAGAGCAAAAACAGAAATATTTACCGCGTTATGCAACCGGCGAAATTATTGGTTCATTCTGTTTGACTGAACCAGATTCAGGATCAGACGCTGCTGCTTTAAAAACCAGTGCAGTTAAAGACGGCGATTATTATATTTTAAACGGAACTAAACGCTTCATCACCAATGCGCCACGTGCTACGACATTTACCGTGATGGCACGTACCAATCAAGAGATTAAAGGTGCTGGTGCTATTTCAGCATTTTTAGTTGAAGCAGGCACACCTGGTTTAAGCTTGGGTAAAATTGACAAGAAAATGGGCCAACATGGTTCCTATACCTGTGATGTAATTTTTGAAAACTGTAAAGTGCATAAAGATCAACTGATTGGCGGTATAGAAGGGATTGGCTTTAAAACAGCAATGCGTGTGCTGGATAAGGGTCGTCTGCACATTGCCGGTTATAGCGTTGGCATGGCAGAGCGCATGCTGGAAGACGCACTTAACTATGCAGTGGAACGCAAACAGTTTGGTCAGCCCATTGCGAATTTCCAGCTGATCCAGGGGATGTTGGCAGACTCTAAGGCCGAAATTTATGCAGCCAAATGTATGGTGCTGGATGCTGCGCGTCTGCGTGATGCGGGTCAAAATGTTACGACTGAAGCCTCTTGTGCCAAAATGTTTGCAACCGAAATGTGTGGCCGAATAGCTGATCGCTGTTTGCAGATTCATGGCGGAGCGGGTTATATCAGTGAATATTCAATTGAACGTTTCTACCGTGATGTGCGACTGTTCCGTTTATATGAAGGAACCACACAAATCCAGCAAATTATTATTGCGCGTGAAATGATTAAACAAGCAACTGCCTAGTCTCATAATTTTAAAATAAGGAAATATTAAAATGACGACAAAAATTAAATTTGATTGGCAAGACCCATTTTTAATCGAACAGCAACTGACATCAGAAGAGCGCATGATTCGCGATGCAGCGGCAGCATACTGTCAAGACAAACTGATGCCGCGTGTACTGGAACAGTTCCGTCATGAAAAAACCGATCCGGCTATTTTCCGTGAAATGGGAGAACTGGGTTTACTCGGTCCAACCATTCCGGAACAGTACGGCGGTGCAGGTTTAAATTATGTCAGTTATGGTCTGATTGCCCGTGAAGTTGAACGTGTCGATTCAGGTTACCGTTCAATGGCCAGCGTACAAAGCTCTCTGGTGATGGTACCCATTAATGAATTTGGTTCTGAAGAGCAAAAGCAGAAGTATTTACCAAAATTAGCAACCGGTGAATATATTGGTTGCTTCGGCTTGACCGAGCCAGATCATGGATCAGATCCTGGCAGCATGATTAGCCGTGCTAAAAAAGTCGAGGGTGGTTACCGTTTAACAGGCGCAAAAATGTGGATTACCAATAGTCCGATTGCCGATGTATTTGTAGTTTGGGCCAAAGAAGTTTCTGCCGAAGGTAATGTCGGTGACATTCGTGGCTTTATTTTAGAAAAAGGCTGGGAAGGGCTTTCTGCTCCAGCGATTCACGGCAAGGTGGGTCTACGTGCCTCAATCACCGGTGAAATTGTGATGGATAACGTCTTTGTTCCAGAAGAAAATGCATTTCCGGAAGTTCGTGGTTTAAAAGGGCCTTTTACCTGCTTGAACAGTGCGCGTTACGGGATTGCATGGGGTGCGATGGGAGCTGCAGAATTCTGCTGGCATACCGCTCATCAGTACACCATGGACCGGAAACAGTTTGGCCGACCACTCGCTGCGAATCAGCTGATCCAGAAAAAACTGGCAGACATGCAAACTGAAATTGCCCTTGGCTTACAGGTGGCTTTACGTTTTGGCCGTATGAAGGATGAGAGCATTGCTTCAGTTGAAGGTACGTCTTTAATTAAGCGTAATAACTGCGGTAAGGCACTGGATATTGCCCGTTTGGCCCGTGACATGATGGGTGGAAATGGCATTAGCGATGAATTCGGTGTAGCCCGTCATCTGGTTAATCTGGAAGTGGTAAATACCTATGAAGGTACACATGATGTGCATGCGTTAATTTTAGGTCGTGCACAAACCGGAATTGCAGCCTTTTGCAACTAAACCTGAGATCTCCCTCTAGCCAGCATTGCTGGCTAGATTGTTTTCGGGGTTAAGAATCGCGGCTTAATCACATCTATTTGTAGATTGCTATGTGATTTCACCGTATTCAATTTTTAAAAACCTTAAAAGCATTTTTATATCACTTTGTTAAAGCGTGATAATGATCAATAAATATTATATATTTCAATTAAATAATTAAGTGAAATATTGATTTTTAAAAGGCACAGGAGTGCCGAAAAGTAGAAAGAGCATTATGGATACGATCAGTTCACAACAACACCAAGTAGAAGGTGGAAACGAACCCAAGCAAAAAGTCTGGATTCTGGCCTTTATCTTCTCATTTTTGGCATTACTGGTTGATGGGGCTGACATTGCATTATTAGCCTACAGTCTGACCAGTCTGAAACAAGAATTTTCATTAAGTAATATGCAGGCGGGTGCCTTGGGAAGCTGGACACTTGCAGGCATGGCTATCGGCGGTTTTTTTGGTGGCTGGGCTTGTGACCGTTTTGGCCGGGTTCGTGTGATCGTCATTGCCATTGCATTATTTTCTTCATTAACCTTCTGGTTAGGATTCGTAGAAAGTTATGATCAGTTCAAATGGCTGCGCTTTACGTCTGCGATTGGACTAGGTGCTCTATATATTGCCTGTAACACACTCATGGCAGAGTATGTACCCACCAAATATCGCTCTACAGTATTGGCAACGCTTATGACTGGCTGGACTTTAGGCTCGGTGGTCGCAACTGTTCTGGCTGGATGGCTATTGCCTGAATTTGGCTGGCGATACCTCTATTATATTGCCATTATTCCAATTGTACTGGCCTTCGCGATGTACTTCTTGGTGCCTGAACCGAAAGCCTGGTTAGATGCGCGTAAAGCACGCCTGGATGCAAAAGCCAGTGGCATTGTGCAGGAAAAGCCCAAGAACACTTTCAAAATGATTTTTGAAGATGCACTTAGCCGTCGCATGTTTATCCTCTGGTCCTTCAGTACCGCATTTTTACAGTTTGGCTATTATGGAGTCAGCAACTGGCTACCGGCCTATTTAGAGACCGATCTGGGAATCAAGTTTAAAGAAATGACCATGTATATGATCGGAACTTTCCTGATCATGATGTGTACCAAAGTCATTGCCGGTTTTATCGCTGACCAGATTGGCCGTCGTGCGGTATTTGCTTTCGGCACCATGGGTACTGCGATTTTTATCCCTGTGATTGTCTTTGGTAATACGCCGGATAACATTCTCTGGCTGATGTTATTTTTTGGTTTTCTCTATGGTATTCCATACGGTATTAATGCGACTTACATGACAGAAAGCTTCTCCACCAAAGTGCGTGGAACAGCAGTGGGTGGTGCCTATAACGTCGGCCGACTGGGTGCTGTATTTGCACCTCTTACTATTGGCTATTTTGCTCAAGGAGGCTCAATTGGTACGGGCTTACTGATTATGGGGATTGCCTATTTTCTTTGTGGCCTGATACCCGCTTTCTTTATTAAAGACCGCTTATTTGATCCGCAAAAGGCAGATTAATCTGCACTTGCAATATAGATAGAACATGCTAGGAAGCAATATGATGAATAAAATCACACAGGATATCGAGACAGTACTCAAGCAAATTCCTGATGGTGCACACATTATGACCAGTGGTTTTGGCCTGGCAGGTCAGCCGGTAGAATTAATCGAAGCATTAATTGATCTGGGTCCTCGAGACTTAACTATTATTAACAACAATGCTGCTTCTGGAGATCGTGGGTTAACCAATCTGCTGTTGTCTGGACTGGTTAAAAAAATGATCTGTTCATTCCCGCGGGCCAATAACTCAACCGTCTTTGAAGACCTGTACAAGGCAGGAAAAGTTGAACTGGAACTGGTGCCACAAGGCAATCTGGCCTGCCGCATTCAGGCAGCCGGTGCTGGCTTAGGAGCTGTTTTTACTCCAACCGGTTTTGGTACCAAAATTGCTGAAGGTAAAGAAACCCGAAATATCAATGGAAAAGATTATGTGCTGGAATATCCGATTCATGCTGATTATGCCTTGGTATATGCCAATCAGGCAGATCAGTGGGGCAACTTGACCTACCGTAAGGCAGCACGGAATTTTGGTCCGATCATGGCCAAAGCAGCAAAAACCACCATTGCACAAGTGCATCAGATTGTGGAACTGGGAGAGCTTGATCCAGAGATTATTGTAACGCCAGGAATTTTTGTACAGCATGTGGTCAAGGTTGGAGATATTAAATGATGAATATTCAAAAACGTAGCCGTGAACAGATTGTGGCTAAAGTGGCGCAAGACATTCCAGCTGGCTCTTTTGTGAATTTGGGTATTGGTTTACCGACACGCGTGGCTGGTTATTTAAAACCTGAACAAGGAGTAATTCTGCACTCGGAAAATGGTGTTTTAGGTTTTGCTGCATTGAATGATCCTGAACAGGCAGATGATGACCTGATTAACGCCGGTAAAGAACTCGTAAGCATGTTGCAAGGTGGCAGTTTTATGAATTCTGCGGACTCTTTCGATATCATGCGAGGCGGGCATCTGGATATCTGTATCATGGGTGCTTTTCAGGTTGCTATTAATGGTGATTTGGCGAACTGGCATACCGGTAATGCTGATGCTGTACCTGCTGTAGGCGGTGCAATGGATCTGGCAGTGGGTGCTCGATGTGTCTATGTCTGTATGGAGCATATGACCAAAAACGGTGAAGCAAAAATCGTTGAAGAACTGACTTATCCTCTAACAGGTAAGCAGTGTGTCAACCGCATTTATACCGATCTCTGTGTGATTGAATTAAAAGATGGCCAAGCTCAGGTTATTGAAATAGTGGATGGCTTAAGTTTTGAGGAGTTGCAAAGGAAGACTGGCTGTAAATTAGTAGACAGTCGTCAACAAGCAGCCTAAAAATAAGACATCAAAATTTGAACGAGTGAAACATAATTTCAAATCACAGCTTTGGCTGTGATTTTTAAACTTTAATATTAATATTTTTTACACATAAAATGAGGCAAATTTCGCACTTTTAAGATGTACATATAAACTTTTGCTAATGATTATCTTAAGAATAAGTCTAAAATGTTAACAAGCTAAGGAAGGTGATAGTCTGAATGCATAATAATTGTGATGATCAAGATATTTTTCATATTTTTAATCTGATTGGCCGCCATACTGAACTCAAACCTATTCTCGACATTATTAGCCAATGGCTGGAATCACGTATTCCAGAGGCGCTTGTCACAATTATGCTCTATAGAGAAGACTCGCAAACTTTAAATGTTATAAGTGGCCAGCAGCATTTCTCAAAAGAGTACTGTAATGTCATCCAAGATTTAAAGATTGGTCCTGATCGAGGAACCTGTGGCGTAGCTGCTTTTTTGCGTCAGCTCGTCATTAGTCCAAATTTAATGAAAGATCCAAACTGGCAGTCCTACCGTGCTGTAGTGAATGCAGAAAAGCTGTCTAGTTGCTGGTCTATGCCGATTATAAATGCCTCAGATATTTTATATGGCACTTTTTCGACCTATTATCGGGCACCCAAAATACCGACAGAACAGCATATTGAGCTTTTGCAACAAGCGACAAAATTAGTGGCCCTCGCAATCGAACTTGATCAGGAGCGTCAAAAAAGACAGGAACTTAATGAGAAATACTGTTCTTTTTATACTTATCATCCCCATATCATTTTTGAACTTGATTTACAGGGACATATGCTTACTACCAATATTGCTTGCGAAGAAATTACAGGATTTTCTAAAGAGCAAATTTGTGGTCAGCATTATTGTGCTTTTATACCACCTGAATTTCATGAGCTGGCCAACTTTTCATTTATAGAAACGCTGCAAGGCAAATCTCAACATTTTGAGCTTCCAATCTATAATGTTACTGGAGATGTTTTATGGCTGGATTTGACCAATTTACCGATTATACAAAATCAGAAAGTTACCGGCATTATTGGTATTGCGCGGGATATTACTTTATCCCGTAAAAACAAGGAGGATCTGCGTTTATTAAAACGGGGAGTAGAAGCCAGTCCGAATAGTCTTTTTATTACCGATGTTTCAGAAGAAAGGTTAATGGTGTATGTGAACCCGGCTTTTCTCAAGCTCACAGGCTATACAGAAACAGAAGTTTTAGGGCAAGGCTGTTTTTTCTTGCAGGGTCCAGATACTGATCCGGATCAAATTTCATTACTCAAGCAAGCAGTTAAGAAACAAAAAGAAATTCAGGTCACCATAAAAAGTTACTGTAAAGATGGCAGCTGGTTCTGGAACCGTTTAACCCTAGGTCCTATTTTTGATCAGACTGGAACCTGTACCCATTTTCTAGGAATTCAGGAAGATATTACCCAGCAACTTATTCACGAAGAATATATCCGGCATCAGCATACCCATGATTATTTAACCGGCTTGCCGAACCAGCATGCATTTAAGCAAATTCTGGAAAATATTTTTGAAGTACAGCATGAGAGTTCAGAACCTTTGGTGCTGCTATATATAGACCTGGATGACTTTAAAAATATTAATGACAGCTTGGGTCATCTGGTGGGGGATCAGATTCTTAAAAGTGTGGGTGAGCGGCTGCAAAAATTTATTCAAGACGATAACGTACTATGCCGCTTTGCTGAAGATGAGTTTATCTTACTGCTTTCAGGAATATATGAGTCATCTGAAGTGGAGGCGATCGCTGGAGAAATTCTTGAGCTTCTTTCCATACTTTTTGTTATTGATCAGTACAAAATACATTTAAGTGCCAGTATTGGTATTGTGGCGGATGACAGCTCAATCCAGCATTCATCTGAACTGATCTATCAGTCTGTTTTGGCAATGCAGGAAGCCAAAAGACAGGGGCGTAATATCTGGCAGTGGTATGAAAAAAACAAAATGCAGCCTGTCGCAGAAATAGATTATACCAATCTGCGTCTGGAACTCATGGAAGCGATCAATCAGGAAAATTTCGACCTGTTCTATCAGCCGCTGGTTCATCCTGAAACTGGACATGTAATAGGTGTGGAAGCCTTAATCCGTTGGTGTCATCCGCAACAGGGTTATATTTCCCCAGCAATTTTTATCCCTCTTGCAGAAAGAACCGGGCAGATTATTAGTGTAGGCCAGTGGGTGCTGGAAAAGGCCTGTTTAGATATTGCGCACTGGAACAAGAAACATAATAGCCAGATCACGGTATCGGTGAATATTTCTCCGCTACAATTCCGTAGAGCAGGCTTTTTACAGGTACTTGAACATGCGCTTCAACTCAGCCAATTACCGCCGGAACTACTTAAAATTGAAATTACGGAAGGTGTCATCATTAATGGTGCAGACCGAACCATAGAAATTTTAAAAGCGGTGCGTACTTTAGGTGTACAGGTTGCCATTGATGACTTTGGCACAGGTTATTCGAGTCTCAGTTATCTGCGTCGCTTGCCAATCAATCAAATCAAGCTAGACCGTAGTTTTATTGAAGAGTTGACCCTCGATGGTCAGGATGCTGCAATTGTGCAATCTATTATTCATCTAGCCCATCAGCTGGATTTGGAAGTTGTCGCAGAAGGTGTCGAAACCTTAAGTCAGGCCAGTTTGCTCTATCAGCAGGGCTGTGATTTGCTACAAGGCTTCTTTTATGCAAAACCTGCACCTTTAACTGAATTGAAATCTGTTTATCTCGCAATGGAAAATAGTAAATTGAATTAACTCTAAAAAATTAAGATATCAATATTTTCAACTGCTCTTCAGAGAGAAAGGAAACGTTAAAAGTCTAAAGAATTTTTCTATTTTTGAACGTATCATCTTTAGAATTTGCACTTGGTACAGAAAGCGGGATAAAAAATAAGCTTTTTAACCCCAAAGGTTTTTAACAGTATCTAAGGCTCAGGCTGAATATTGGCTAAATTTCTTTCTTGGTTTAAATCATAATAGTTAATCACAAAGATCAACACGGCAAAAATAAAACCTAAAATGACACAGGCAGACCAGCCATAGCTTTTCCATAAATGCAGCGATAAAAATGCCCCCAGACCGGCACCTGAAAAATAACAGGTCATATAGATGGCATTAATCCGCGAGCGAGCCTGCATTGAAATTCGATAGACCAGATTCTGGTTCAAGACATGCAAACAGGAAATTCCAAAATAAGCCAGAATCAAGCCCAGGATATAAATCCATAAATAATTCTGGGCAAAGAATAAGGGAATCCAGGCCAGAATCAGTCCGCATGTGGCCAGATGCGCAATCCATTTTTCCCGATGCCTGCCAATCATTTTACCGGTCCATTGAGAGGACCAGATGCCGACCACACCCACAATACCCATGAGACCAATCTGGAAATCATTAAAATGATACGGTGCTTCAGCCAGAATAAAAGTCATGGTAGTAAAGATAATACTCAGCATGCCAAAACCCAAACCTCCGATCATACTACGCCGGATCAGCATGGGTTCTGTTCGGGCAAAGGTAAATAGTGAGCGATAAATTTGCAATATATTCATCTGCAACTGGCTCTTGGTGCTCGGCAACTGGAACCACATCGCCAGACTTAGCAGAAGAATTGCACAACCACTAAATAGGTATACCGCATGCCAGGACCATAAAGTAGAAATCAGTCCGGCTACGGTACGGGCAAACAGAATACCCACCAGAACACCACTCATGAGCAGGCCCACGACTTCGGCACTTTTATCACGTTGCGACAGGCTGGCGGCAAAAGGAATCAGAATCTGGGTGGTAATCGAACAAAAAGAGGCGAGCAGAGTAAAGCCATACAACATATGCAGATTGGTACTGGCTGAAAGCCCAATAAGTGCCAGTCCGGTACAGAACATTAAACTGCAGATGTACAGCCGTTTTTCGAACAAATCCCCCAGAGGGACAAACAAAAATAACCCGGTGGCATAGCCAATCTGGGTCAATACTACAGTCCAGCCAGACTGGGCTACACTGATCTGCAGATCCTCTGCAATAGAATAAATCAAGGGCTGGTTAAAATAATTACAACCTGCGCAAAGTGCGCAGGTCATTGCCATCATGAACATGAAACGGCGTGAAATTTGCCCTTGGGCTGACATCCTTGTCTCCTGAGGCCTTAAAAACTATAGTTGGCAGAGAGGTTGATACGCGAAATATCTGCTTCCTTATTGTCAAAGGTTTCACGCTTGCCATGATGATATTCTGCACCCAGATTAATCTTTGGAACAGGAGAATAGATCACGTTAGCCACATAGTCGGTTAAGCGCTTATTGGCTTCCGGATTGGCTTTGGCATAATCGCTAGAATCATCAAAATCGACCACACTGGCTGCAATACTGCTACGCCATTTCGGTGTGAATTTATGCGTAAATCCGATATTCAAACTGTTAAACTCATTCAGTAAAAGTTCATTATTGGCTGTATCAACCGAATAGTCGCCACCCCAAGCTGCACCGTCAACCGTAGAACCTTGAATTAAAAAGGCAGCAATACGCTGATCGCCTACTATATGGAAATAATTGCCCTGAATAGAGTTTCTATCATCAAAACGATAACGTCCACCAGCACCAACCCCCCAGCCAACTTTCTCGATATCACCTGTCGCGGTTTGCGCCTGCTTTTCATTGATAAAGCCTTGAGCTAACAGATGTAGCGGACCGGATTGATGTACAAATTTGGTGGTTAAGGCAGGTAAGGCAGAGGAGCGATCACCACCGGCCATATATTCCAAGCCGACATTCCAGGTATTTTCCGGATCAAGCTTAAACGCATAACTGACCTGGGGAGTACGTAAGATCGAACCACCGAGCAATAAACTGTAGTCTACCGCATCGGTGCTAATTTCCGGCGTAGACATGAGTGACCAGGCCTGACCAAAAGTCCAGTTATAATATTTAAAATATGCATGACGGATACGGAGGCCACCATCACCTTTGCCATTGTTGGTCCAGAAATCAGCTTCCAGACGTGCGGAAATATTCGGATTACCTCCCAGATCTTTGGCTAGGAAACCAATACGGCTGGCAGCTGCAGTAAAATCGGAACGGACTGAATCAGGTTCAGTAAAAGGCACTTTATTGATCTGGTTAATGGTTCGGCCACGGGTTTCTGGCGTACTTTTAAAATCAATCGCGCCATCCAGACGGATCATTCCATACACATCCACATTGTCCATCATGCTACTTAAACTTTTGGAGTCTGCTGCTTTAGACTGTTCCTGTTGTGCTTTTAAAGCAAGCTGTGACTGTTTTTGCTGTTCCAGTTCAGACTGAATCTGTTTGAGCTGTGCTTCTAGAAACTGGATACGATCTTCCGATACTTCTGCTGAAAGTACAGTTCCTGATGCGATACCGCACAATGTGGCTAAAACTAATTTTTTCATTTCTTAATCCCTGAAGAAACTTTTAATCCTGAATGAAAGGAAACCTTTCTATACGTGTGGTCAATATTTGGAGAAAGAGGAAGACAGCAAGTTGTACTGTCTTCCGGAGAGTATTTATTCTGCTTTTTGCGGATCGTATAAACGGTCTTTAATAAACAGGGCCGGAATTAAGCCGCAGAAGAAGTAGGCAGCGCCCATCACCATCAAGCCAGTTCCAATTGAGCCATGCATGGCCAGATAGCCAATGGTAATCGGGGCAAAAATGGCACCGATCCGGCCAATATTGAATGCACCACCCACGGCTGTTCCACGAACTGCAGTCGGGAAGCTTTCAGTTAAATAGGTTGCATTAATGGCATATGGAATGCCGTACAGGAAACCAAAGATCAGCATCAGTACACCGATGTTATCTGGAGTGTGCATGTAGACCACGACCGGAATGAACAGCGCAGTTCCCATGGTGCCGAAAGCAAACACGATACGACGGCCGATCTTGTCAGCAACATAGCCCGCAATGATTTTGGCGAATATCATGGTCAAGAAAGTACCAATCATATAGATCGCCATTTCCTTGAATTTGATACCTAATTCAGCTTCCAGATAACTTGGCAGCCAGTTACTTACACCGAAATAACCGAATAAGAGAAAACCTGAGCTGAATGACCATAAGATAAACATTCTGCCGTGGGTTTTATCTTTTAAAATGGTGATATATGGATTGCCTTTTTTCGCATTATTATCCACGATCTGGCCAGTTCTTTTCATTTCCCGAACACGTTTCCACGATTCTGGTTCAGGCACCATAAAGTGCATGAGGATACCGAGTGCTAAAGGTGCAATCGTAATCCAATACAGCATACGCCAGCCGAACTCAGGAATAATCCAGCCTGAAAGCATGGTAATCACCAGAGAACCCAGAGTGAAGCCGGTCATCAATGTTGCCAGCACTGTGGTACGGTATTTGGTAGGCACATATTCAGACATCAAGGTATTACAGGCAATATACAAGCAGCCCAGACCTAAGCAGGACAGAGTACGTAACATTGCAAATTCAGTATAAGACTGCGCAAAACCTGAGTAGGCAGACAAGATCGAGAAGGCGATGGTTGCCAGTACAATGACGCGGACACGTCCAAATTTGTCGCATGCCCATCCACCAATAAAGCCTCCAATCCCCATACCTAAAAGAGAATAACTTCCCAAGGCCCCCGCCTGTACAGAAGTTAGGCCCCATTCCGCTTTCAGACTGGTCAGACTAAAAGCCAGAATCCCGATATCTGCACCGTCACAGAGCAAAATCAGAAAAGCAAAGACAAAAGCCGTCATCCATAGACGTTTTGGTGCCTGTTTGATGGTATCCGTGGAGGAGACATCGGTTTTATTGTCTCCTGTTACGATGGTATCGCTTGTCATTCTTATATCCTCTATATATTCAAAGTAGCATTTCCTCTGCTACCGCTAAATCCATTTTTCTTCCTCACGGAAACATAGTTTTCCTGATTTAACAGACTTGCTCTAAACACAACAGCCGCTGCATTTATTATCAGGCTACATTCGATTTTTCACGCTTTACGCAAAATCAAAATCCTCTCATTGCTGGAAAATTTGATTTCGTAAATTACTTTTAAGTTCTGCCTTATGGTGATTATTCATTGAAATGAATAATCAAATTGCATTTAAAATATTTAATTCCGTATTGCGAAATTAATTAATCATAAAATGAGCAATTGAACAAGAGTTTTTACTCTATTTTTATTTAAAAATAACTTTTTTGAATTCTGGAGTTAAAAATCCTTGATTTATAGCTTAAGAAACCTTAGTTTTATATAAAATAAAATTTCGCTATACAAAATAAATGGAGATTTTAATGGAACAGGTAGTTCAAGTAGAACAAGTTTCAGCACATGTAGCGATGGTTAAAATTCATCGACCAGAAGCGAAAAATGCCCTGAATACAGAAGTTCGCCAGAAACTTGCGGCGGCTTTTTTGCAACTGAATGATGATGAAAATGTCCGTGCCATTATTCTTACGGGTGGTGAAACAGATTTTGCAGCAGGTGCAGACCTGAAAGAACTGGCCAATGCAGAAACCATTCAAATGATGCAGCGTCGAACTGAACGTTACTGGCAGGCGATTGCACAGTGCTCAAAACCGGTAATTGCAGCTGTAAACGGTTACGCACTCGGCGGTGGCTGTGAACTGGCTATGCATGCAGACATTATTATTGCTGGGAAAAGTGCCCAGTTTGGTCAGCCTGAAGTGAAAGTAGGTGTCATGCCCGGTGCAGGCGGTACTCAGCGTTTATTCCGTGCAGTTGGCAAATTTCATGCCATGCGCATGATCATGACTGGTTGTCTGGTACCTGCACCGGAAGCCTATCAAATTGGTCTGGTGTCCCAGGTGACTGAAGACCGTGAAACCCTTGCTACAGCTATCAAGATGGCGGAATGTCTAGCGAAAATGCCACCAATTGCCTTGGAGCAAATCAAGGAAGTGGCTTTATTGGCCGAAGATGTACCACTCAATGCTGGACTTACCCTGGAGCGTAAATCTTTCCAGATGCTGTTTTCTTCAGAAGATCAAAAAGAAGGTATGCAGGCCTTTATTGAAAAACGTAAACCGAATTATCAGGGACGATAAGCATGAGTATTCAGATTCAGAAAATCGGCATTATTGGTGTAGGCACGATGGGTGCAGGTATTGCCCAGATCGCGATTCAGTCTGGTCATGATGTTGTACTGTTTGATGCCAAAGAAGGGGCAGCTGAACAGGCACAGGACAAACTGGCCAAAACATTAAATACCTTGGCAGATAAAGGTAAATTCAGCCATGAAAAAGCCGCTGAAGATATTGCTCATCTGTCGACTGCGCAGCAGCTAGAAGACCTGAAAGATTGCGACTTGATTGTTGAAGCGATTATTGAAAATCTGGAAATCAAGCAAAAACTGATGCAGCAACTGGAAGGAGTTATAAAACCAGAAGCGATTCTGGCATCTAATACCTCTTCATTGTCGATCAGTGCAATCGCTGCCAACTGCAAGCAGCCAGAACGTGTTGCCGGTTATCACTTCTTTAATCCGGTACCACTCATGAAAGTGGTCGAAGTGATTGAAGGCTTTAACACCCGTGCTGACATTATTGAAGCATTAACCCAGCTCTCGACAAAAATGGGGCATCGTCCGGTCAAAGCTAAAGATACGCCAGGGTTTATCATTAACCATGCCGGCCGTGCCTTTGGCAGCGAAGCCTATGCAATTCTGAATGAAAATGTCACACCATTTTATGATATTGACAGGATCTACCGTGACGGAATCGGTTTCAAGATGGGGCCGTTTGAATTAGGTGATCTGACCGGTATGGATGTCTCGCACCCAGTGAGTGAATCGATTTATCACCAGTATTATGAAGAAGCACGTTACCGTCCAAGCGTGATTACCCGTCAGCGTTTTATTGCCAAGCAGTTAGGTCGTAAAACCGGTAAAGGTTTTTATGATTACACTTCAGGTAGCAAAGAAGGTGATGTTGCTCCAGCATTGGTTGAAAAGCTAAGTCAATATCCATCAGTCTGGCTAGGCACCGAATATGACGAAGACCGTCAGGCACTTGAGCAATATCTGCAACAGTTCAACATTCATATTGAGCAAACTGAGACACCTTCAGCAGAGGCTTTAATCCTGATTGCCACTTATGGTGAAGATGCAACATCAGCTGCGATCCGTTATCAGCTGGCACCTCAACAAGTGGTGTGTATCGACTTGCTATATGGTCTGCATAAACACCGTACCTTGATGCCAACTTTTGTCACCCAACCTGAACTGATAAAAGCAGCCCACTCGATTTTCAATCTGGATGGTGTGACCGCCAGTGTAATTCAGGAAAGCGTCGGCTTTGTGGCTCAACGTGCTTTGGCAATGATTGTGAATCTTGGCTGTGATATTGCCCAGCAAGGCGTTGCAACGGTGGAAGATATCAATATCGCAGTGAAATTAGGTCTTGGCTATCCATATGGCCCAATTGAATGGGGGGATGTGCTGGGTGCTGAAAAAATTCTGAAAATATTAGACCGTATGACTGCGATTACCCGTGACCAGCGTTACCGTCCAAGTCCTTGGTTGCGTCGCCGCGTTCAGCTTGGTCTGCCTCTTGTTCATACAACAAATTAATTAAAAAGTTAAAAGTTAAAGGAATAACACTCATGTTAAATGCATATATTTATGATGGTTTACGTTCACCAATCGGTCGCCATGCAGGAAGTCTGGCAAGCGTACGTCCAGATGATCTGGCAGCGACTGTCATTAAAAACCTGCTGGAAAAAACCGGTATTCCGGCAGCAGATGTAGAAGATGTAATCTTTGGTAGTACCAATCAGGCCGGTGAAGACAGCCGTAATGTGGCACGTTTTGCAGCATTGTTAGCAGGTATGCCGGTAACAGTTCCGGGTCAGACGGTAAACCGCTTATGTGCATCAGGTCTCGGTGCTGTGATTGATTCGGCACGTGCCATTACTGCAGGTGAAGGCGAGTTGTACATTGCCGGTGGCGTAGAAAGCATGACCCGCGCACCTTTTGTAATGGGTAAAGCAGAGAGTGCTTATTCACGTGATGCCAAAATTTATGACACCACGATTGGTACCCGTTTCCCGAACCGTAAATTTACGGATCAGTTTGGCGCGCACAGCATGCCTGAAACAGGTGATAACGTGGCTGAAGAATTCGGTATTAGCCGTGAACAGGCTGATACCTTTGCTGCTGCATCACAGGCAAAATATCAGGCAGCGAAAGAAGCAGGTTTCTTTGAAGGTGAAATTACCCCGATTGAAGTTTCTCAAGGACGCAAATTGCCGCCTAAACAAATTACTGAGGATGAGCATCCACGTGCTTCTTCAACATTTGAAGCTTTATCCAAGTTAAAACCGCTTTTCGAAGGTGGTGTAGTAACAGCGGGTAATGCATCAGGTATCAATGACGGCGCTGCAGCACTGATTATCGGCAGTGAAAAAGTGCAGGAACTGTATGGCTTAAAACCTCTCGCTCGTATCCTGTCTTCTGCAGCCGCTGGCATTGAGCCACGCATCATGGGAGCAGGCCCAATTGAAGCGATTAAAAAGGCAGTACAGCGTGCGGGTTTGACGCTAGACGATATGGATATCATCGAGATTAATGAAGCCTTTGCCAGTCAGGTATTATCTTGCCTGAAAGGTCTGGATGTCGCTTTGGATGATCCGCGTGTCAATCCAAATGGTGGTGCGATTGCCATTGGTCATCCACTGGGCTGTTCGGGTGCGCGTTTAGCTTTAACCGTTGCACGTCAGTTACAGCGTACCGGTAAAAAATATGCCGTGATCAGTCTGTGTATTGGTCTGGGTCAAGGCCTGGCGATGGTGATTGAAAACCCTGAAGCTGCAACATCTTAAGTCATCACCTAAATGCCATGTATATGTGATATGCATGGCATTTTTTTATTGGGATTTTTCTTTCAAAATAAAAATCCCTGCACATGCAGGGATTGATTACATCAGTGTAATGATTTACTTACGGGCAGTGACTAATAAAGTCGCTGAACCAAATGCATAAACTTTACCTTCTTTATCGATAATTCGGCCTTCTGAGGTCAGTACATTACGCCCGATCCGGATGACTTCACCAATAGCTGTATAAGTTTCGCCGCTTTTCATCGCTTTCAGCATTTTGACATTCAGGTCAATGGTCGAGAAACTAACACCTGCATCTACTGTCGTATGCACGGCAGCGCCAGTGGCACTATCTAGAACCGTTGCACAAAAGCCGCCATGAATTCCACCCTGTAAATTGTAATGGCGCTGATCAGGACGCACCTCATATTCCACATAGTTTTCGCGCACCAAGGTCAGACGCATGGGAATAATTTCACTCATGGCTGAGCTGGGAATTTCCCCATTCTTAATTGCGCTGAGATATTCAAGTCCGTTTAATTGTGATGTGGGCATATCCACTCCTTGTAACGATTTATTTCGCTTTATGAAATAATATTCTGTTTTTCTAGAATTATGATATAACAGATGATGATCGAAATGCTATATTTTTCCAGGATGGAACGATGACAATAAAAAATCTCGTCACAGATGCTGAATGGCAGGCACGTTGCGAACTCGCAGCGCTTTATCGCATTATTGCGCATTACCGAATGACCGACCTGATTGATACTCACATCAGTTTAAGAGTTCCCGATCAGCCTGACTGTTTTCTGATTAATCAATATGGTGTCGCATTTGAAAAAATGCGTGCCTCAACGTTGGTGAAGATTAATCATGAAGGGCAAGTGGTAGAAAGCTATGAACAAGACAAGCCGGTGAATATGGCAGGCTTTGTCATCCATGCCGCGATTCATGAAGCACATGCTCATCTGAATTGTGTCATTCATACGCATACCGCAGATGGCATAGCAGTTTCTGCACAGAAACACGGACTTCTTCCCATTTCCCAGCATGCGTTGAAATTTTATCAGCAGGTGGCCTATCACGAATATGAGGGCGTTGCATTGTCAACAGATGAACAAGAACGCCTGATTCAGGACCTGGGCGGCCATCGCGCCATGATTTTACGCAATCACGGACTTTTAACGGCTGGCGAAACGATTGCACGGGCTTTTCATGAAATCTATTTTCTGGAGCGTGCCTGTCAGGCGCAGGTGAAGGCCTTAAGTGGCGGTGCCGAACTGCATTATCCAGCAGAAGAAGTCCGAATTAAAACCGCCAGGCAGTTCGCCAGTCCTTTAGTTGAACCGATTTTACAGCGTGCCTGGCAGGCTGCGTTATCCCTGATTGAGCATCAATATACGGAGTATGCATCATGATTGTGATATCCAGTACTGTGCCGAATATTGAAGCCATTCTGGTGAAGTCTTTTCAGAAATATGCGCCTGAGGGCAGTTTTTGTACACTGGACAGCCCGGAAGCTGAACAGGCGACCACAGCAGCTTCGTGGTTTCCAGATCTGGAAAAACTCCGGCAACTTCCAGAACTTGGTCTGATTCATTCGATTGCTGCAGGAGTCGAACATTTAAATTTAAACGAGATTAGAGCTGACCAGTCAGTCTGCCGGGTACTGGATCCACATCATCAAAAGGGCATGTTTGATTATCTGCTCTGGGGCGTGCTGTATTTTCAGCGTTATTTTGACCGCATGATCCAGCAGCAAAAGCAGCAGCTATGGAAACAGTATCGTCAAAGTTATAGCCATCATATCCAGATCGGGATTATGGGCCTTGGCCATATGGGCGGTTATGTGGCAGAACGTTTCGCCGACATGGGCTATCAGGTCTCGGGTTGGTCCAACTCCCCAAAAGAGTTTGCTCAGGTCAAAAGCTATGTCGGTACAGAACAGCTTTCCGAGTTTTTGGCCCATAGCCAGATTTTGATTAATTTAATGCCTTTAACTGCAGACAATACTGGCATCTTATCTGAACAGCTATTTAAAAAATTACCCGACCAAGCTGCTCTTATTCAGGTGGGGCGTGGGCAGCATTTAATCGAGCAGGATCTACTCAATGCACTGGATTCCGGCCAGTTACGTGGTGCAATTGTCGACGTATTTGAAGAGGAGCCATTAGCTGCTGAACATCCATTCTGGCAGCATGAAAAGATCGTTGTTACACCACATGTCGCCTCACATGCGCCCATGTCTGTGGTGGTGGAACAGATTCTGGAAAATGACCGACGCTTAAATCTCGGGCTGGATTTGTGCCATCAGGTAGATGTCAATAAAGGCTATTAAGTGTAGGGATACAGACAAAAATAAGGAAATTGATGATGTGGGAAACGATTCAAACTCAGGTTCAGCAAGGCGTCGCGACCTTAAGCTTTAACCGCCCGGATTCACTCAACAGTTTTAACCGGCAAATGCATGAGGAAGTGCAGCAGGTGCTGAAAAACTGGAATACAGATCCGGATATTCGGGTGATTGTGATTCGCGGTAATGGCCGGGCGTTTTCAGCGGGACAGGATTTAAAAGAACGTGCTGGACAGCTCGGCAATGTGCCTTTGCCACCGCAAGGCTCGCTGGCCAAATACTATAATCCCTTGATTAACCTGATCCGTCAGAGTCCCAAACCGGTAATCGCAGCAGTAAATGGTGTGGCTGCCGGTGCAGGTGCCAATATCGCACTGGCCTGTGATCTGGTCATTGCCAAGGAAAGTGCCCGATTTATTCAGGCTTTTTCTAAAATTGGCTTGATTCCTGATGCAGGTGGCACCTGGATGTTGCCACGTTTAATCGGCTATGCACGTGCCACGGCACTCACTTTTCTGGGCGAACCGGTGCATGCCAAAAAGGCCGCTGAAATGGGCATGATCTGGAAAATGCTTCCAGATACAGAATTTGATGCTTATATCGACGACATTGCACAGCGATTAGCTCAACAGCCGACTTATGCGCTGGCTTTAACCAAACAGGCCTTGCAGCGCAGTGCTGAAAATAACATGGACCAGCAACTGGAGCTGGAGCAAAACCTGCAATATCTGGCTCTGAGCAGTCAGGACTATAAAGAAGGTGTCCAGGCTTTTGTCGAAAAACGCCCTGCACAATTTACCGGATGCTAAGGAGAGCATTTATGAAAATTCAGACCCGTATTACCGAGCTTTTAGGCATTCGTTATCCAATTATTCAGGGCGGCATGATGTGGGTCGGTACCGCAGAAATGGCCAGCGCGGTATCTAATGCTGGTGGCTTGGGAACATTAACGGCATTGACTCAACCGACGCCTGAAGCCCTGGTCAAGGAAATTGCACGCTGCCGAGAAATGACCGATCAGCCTTTTGCAGTCAATCTGACTTTATTGCCCGCCATGAATCCACCGCCATATACAGAATACCGACAGGCGATCATTGAAAGCGGTATCAAGATCGTAGAAACAGCAGGTAACAAGCCTCATGAACATATTGAGGCGTTTAAGCAGCATGGCATTATTGTCATTCATAAATGTACTTCCGTTCGTCATGCGCTCTCAGCACAAAGAATTGGCGCGGATGTTATTTCGATTGATGGTTTTGAATGTGCGGGCCATCCGGGTGAAGACGATATTCCTGGCCTGATTTTAATTCCTGCGGCAGCGGATCAGCTCACTGTGCCGATTGTGGCCAGTGGCGGTTTTGCTGATGGCCGTGGTCTGGTCGCAGCTTTGGCTTTAGGTGCTGAAGGCATCAATATGGGTACTCGCTTTTGTGCCACTCAGGAAGCGCCGATCCATCCAAACATCAAACAGTTCTATGTCGATAATGATGAAAGGGCGACACATCTGCTGTATCGACAGTTCAGGAATACTGCCCGTGTTGCCAAAAATGCGGTATCTGATCTTGTGGTGAAAATGAGTGAAGATCCAAACCTGGAATTTGAACAGATTCGTCCCTATGTCAGCGGTTTAAAAGGCAAGCTCGCTTTAGAAAATGGCGATATTGATGCTGGTGTACTGACTGCAGGTCAAGTGATGGGATTGATTCATGACATTCCGACTTGTCAGACGCTGATTGAAAATATCATGCAGGAGGCAGAGCAGATCGTTCATCAGCGTTTAGCTCAATTTTTCCCACGTTAATCAGCTTTAGTGCAGTCGCTGTATAGAAAAGCCATTCCACCATGAATGGCTTTTTTTCATCCTGTATATTTTTTATTTTTAAATGGGAAATTTCATCGAATGACTAGATTTTATTCTTTAAATTATATTATAGTAGATTTAAAACATAATTTCGTATTATGAAATTAATAGTCATAAATATACAAATTAGAACTCATACAAGGGAATTACGATGAGAAATTATATTGCGCCATTAAAAGACATGAAGTTTGTCCTGAAAGACCTGTTAAACGTGGAACAGAAATATCAGGGCTATGCAAAATTCTCAGACAAGGTTTCTATGGATATTATGGAGCAATATCTGGAAGTCGCTGCGGACTTTTGCCAAAACGAACTTCTACCGATTAATGCGACAGGTGACCAGCAGGGCTGCCGTTTGCAGGATGGTGTCGTAACTACTCCAGATGGGTTTAAAGCAGCTTATGAAAAATATGTAGAACTCGGCTTTACCTCTTTAACCGGTGATGAACAATATGGCGGTCAGGGCTTCCCGACCTTATACCGTATTGCTATTTCTGAAATTATTACTGCAACCAACTGGTCGTGGGGGATGTACCCAGGTCTGTCACATGGTGCCATGCGTACTTTAGAGCACCACGGTAGTGATGAACAAAAACAGAAATTCCTGGTACCTTTAATTGCAGGTCGCTGGACTGGAACCATGTGCTTGACTGAATCTCATGCCGGTTCTGATCTGGGGCTGATCCGTACCAAAGCTGTGCCAAATGAGGACGGCAGTTACAGCCTCAGTGGCGAGAAAATCTTTATCTCAGCCGGTGAACATGACCTGGCTGAAAATATCGTGCATATCGTACTGGCACGTTTACCGGATGCGCCTGCGGGAACCAAAGGTATTTCGCTGTTTATTGTTCCGAAATACAATCTGGATGAAGCTGGTAATGTGGCTTCCCGTAATGGCGTAGTGTGTAGTGCCATTGAACACAAGATGGGCATTCACGGTAACGCGACCTGTGTGCTGAATTTTGATAATGCCAAAGGTTTCCTGATTGGGCCTGAAAATCGCGGCCTGAACTGCATGTTTACCTTTATGAACTCGGCACGTATCGGTACAGCCATTCAAGGCTTGGCAGCAGCAGAATCTTCTTATCAGGGGGCATTGGTTTATGCCAAAGACCGTCTGGCGATGCGTTCACTTGAAGGTGCAAAAGTGCCAGGCCAGCCTGCAGATCCGATTATCGTGCATCCCGCAGTACGTAACATGCTGCTGACTCAAAAGGTGTTTGCAGAAGGTTCACGTGCACTTGCATATTATCTGGCGACCTATGCCGATATCGCTGAAGCCACTGAAAGCCCTGAAGAGAAAAAAGCAGCTGAAGACCGTCTGGCATTACTAACCCCAATTGCCAAAGCGTTAATGACCGAAACTGGCATAGAATCAGCTAAACATGGTATGCAGGTTTTCGGTGGTCACGGTTATATTGCTGAACATGGCATGGAACAGATTGCCCGTGATGCCCGTATTGCCAGCCTCTACGAAGGAACCACTGAAATTCAGTCCATTGACTTGCTGGCGCGTAAAGTGTTGGGCTCAAAACTGGGTCTGTTGACCGCATTAACCGATGAAATCCAAGCTTATGTGAAAGAGCATCAGCAACATGTCCAGTTGAGCCAGCAAGTTGCACAAGTCAGCCAGTTGACTGAACAATGGCTGAAATTAACCAGAACCATTCAGGAGCAGGCTCAGCAGTCTGCCAATGAAATTGGGGCAGCATCAGTTGACTACCTATATTTCTCTGGTTATGTCGTGTCCGCTTATTTGTGGCTGAAAATGGCAATTACTGCGCAACAGAAAATTGAAGAAGGCAATACTGATCCATTCTATGCAGCCAAGATCAAAACTGCACAATTCTTCTTTGCACGTATTTTGCCAAGAACCTCAACCCACCTTGCCAATATTCAGGCGGGTGGTGAAAGCCTGTTTTTACTTGAGCCTGAAGAGTTCAAATTCGATTAAACCTTTTGACCCACGATACTCGTGTCGTGGGTCTTTTTTTAATAATTTTTGCATCCTAACCCAATTCAAATATTTAGATTTATTCTCGGGTGTTGAATAAACCATAAAACAACAAGATCAGGAGTCTATATGGATTTAGACATGATTACTCGACAGTGTCCCTATGCTGATCTGCAGCTTACTTTTCATGAAGTCGGACAGCGTTCTGCATTTCCCACCATTATTCTGATTCATGGCACCGGTGGAAATACCGACAAGCATTTCAGCTATATTTTTCCGATGTTGGGTATTCATCAGCGGGTTTTATCCATTGATTTGCATACCCCAGATAACGCCGATCTGGCGGTGACCCATTTTAGCCAACAGGTTGAAGCACTGATTCAGCATGCAGTTGCAGAAGATGAAACCATTACAGTGGTAGGCTATTCACTCGGTGCTGTGATTGCTGCACAAGTAGCAGCCAGTTTAAAACAGCGCGTAGCGCGTTTGATCCTGTTAGCCGGTTGGGCAAAAACCAGTTCAGTCCAACAACTGCGTACCACGATCTGGCAACAGTTATTTAATGATCAATCTGCTGCCTTGCCGCATTTTGTCAATTATTGCCTGTATAGCGATGATTATCTGTCTGCACGGAGCGAACAGCAGGTGTTGGATCTGGCACGCTTTGTTAAACCTTCCCAGGATGCAGCCAAACAGCGGGAACTGAATTATCGCATTGATATTACGTCAGCTTTATCTGACATCTGTGCAGAAACTCTAGTCGTTGCCTGTCGTGAAGACCGCATGGTGCCTGTAGCCCAAGCAAAACTGCTGTTTGCTTCAATTTCGAACAGTCGCTATATCGAAATTTCTTCAGGACATGCGCTCTATATCGAAGCACCAGCCGAAGTGGTGCAACTGGTCAACCAGTTTAGCCAGCATCCAGAACAATATCCGGTGAATCAAAAAATCCAGCCTTATATGCCTTAAAGGAGATAAATAATGCAAGCTCAAGGACAGCGCAGCAAGATTCTAATTGTAGGCAGTGGTTTTGGTGGTTTGGGAATGGCAATCCGCCTTAAACAGCAGGGCATCCACGATTTTAAAATCATTGAACGTGCAGCAGAAGTGGGCGGCACCTGGCGTGACAATACCTATCCCGGGGTCGCCTGTGATGTACCTTCCCACTTATATTCTTTCTCTTTTATTAAAAATCCGGACTGGTCACGTGTGTTTCCGCAAGGGGCAGAAATTCAGCGATATTTAATTCAATGCTGTGATCAGGAAAAAATCCGGCCCCATATTGATTTTCACACCCAATTGGAAAGAGCCAGTTGGAATGCTAAAGAACGTATCTGGGAAATTCACACCTCTAAAGGTTTGTATCAGGCTGAGATCTTAATTACCGCAACCGGACATCTGGCAGATGAGCATCTCCCGCAAATTCCGGGGCTGGAAGAATTTGAAGGCCAGGTCATGCATTCAGCACGCTGGAATCATCAGATAAGTTTGGAGAACCAGCATGTCGTTGTGGTGGGTTCAGGGGCTTCAGCCGTTCAGCTTGTGCCGGAAATTGCCAAAACAGCAAAAAACCTGACCGTCTTGCAACGTAGTGCACCATATATTTTGCCCCGACCAGACCGACCTTATTCTGAGTCAGAAAAACAGCTTTTCCGCAAAGATCCGGACAGTATGTCAGCCTTAAGACATTCCTTGTTTTGGGGCAATGAATACAATTTTGCCCAGCGCCGTAATCTGAAAAGCCAGTTTGAGCGGGTCAAGAAAAACTGCCTGCAATTCTTAAAACATCAGATTTCAGATCCTGAATTACAGCACAAACTCACGCCGAATTATGAACCTGGTTGTAAGCGCTTATTGCTTTCTAATGATTATTATCCAACCTTTTTAAAACCGCATGTCACACTTGAAGATTCAGCATTGGCAGAAGTTACGAAAGACGGTGTATTAAGCCAGGCTGGAAATAAATTTTTTGCAGATATCATCGTATTTGCCACCGGATTTGAAGCGGCACGTCCACCTTATGCCGCGAAGGTGGTAGGTAAACAGGGTTTAAGCCTGGAGCAGCAATGGTCCAGTGGTATGCAGGGTTATCAGTCAACGACCGTACACAACTTTCCAAACCTGTTCATCCTGAATGGGCCAAATACAGGCAGTGGACATAATTCAGCACTTTATTTTCTGGAAACCCAGTTTGATCTGGTGCTGGATGCCTTGCAGTTTTTTGAGCAGCAACAGATTCAGGTCTTTGAAGCAGATCAAGAAGCTGAAAATAGCTATATGCAGGAGCTACAGCAGCTTTCCCAAGGTAGTGTCTGGTTATCGGAAAGCTGTAAAAGCTGGTATCTGGACCCGGTCAGTCGCCAGCTGACTTTGGTCTGGCCTGATTATGCTCATTCATTTAGGGATAAAAATCAGCATTTTATTCGTAGCGGTTATCACTACAAGTATGTTGAATCGAGACAGCAGAAAGTGGTTTAAAAACATTTAATTAAAATCAAAATTTTATAGTTTCAACAATACAAAATAAATGTAAATCCAGGACAGGAGTATAGTCATGAGCAGTCAGCCATGGATGGAAGAATATAAAAAGTGGAATATCAATCCGGAGTTTACCCGGCCAGATCCTGAGAAAACGCTGAGCACGACAATTGCTGAGAATTTGGTGAAATTTCAGGATAAAACCGCATTTATCTATCTGGATCGCAAATTCAGCTATCACGATATCGATGTGTATAGCCAGAAACTGGCAAGCTATTTACAGAGTCTTGGATTGACTGCTGGCAGCCGTATTGCCGTGATGTTACCCAATATTATTCAGTATCCAATTGCGACCTTTGCCATTATTCGTGCCGGTTATGTGCTGGTCAATGTCAATCCCATGTACACCCAGCGCGAGCTCTATCATCAGCTACAGGATTCAGGTGCAGAAGCGTTGATTATCCTGAGACAGACTTTGGAGCAATTAACAGCACTAGATGAATGTCCTGAACTCAAATATGTCATTTCGACGCATCCGCTGGATTTTATTCAACAGCAGCCAAGTGCTATTTATAGTCAGGCAGTACAATATCCGGATCAACAGTTTTCTGACTTTAGGCAGGCAATAAATCAGGTAGAAATTATTGATTTCAAAACACCTGTACAGCATCAGGAAGATACGGTCATTCTGCAATACACGGGAGGTACCACAGGTGTTTCTAAAGGTGCTGAACTGAGTCACCGTAATATTCTATTTAATATTGCCCAGAACAGTACCGTATTTATCAGCCATTTTGGTGACCGCTATGCCACTGAAAATGAATATGTATTCTGTGCCTTGCCGCTGTATCATATTTATGGATTTACCATCTGCCTGTTCAGTTATGGTTTAAGCCGTGGTTTCGCTAATGTGCTGATTCCAAATCCGAGAGATCTGGATGCTTTGGCGGATCAATACCAGAAACATCCACCCACTGTTTTCCCCGGGGTGAATACCATGTTTAATGCCTTGGCGCATCATTCACGTTTTCGTGAACTGGATCATTCAAGCCTGAAAACCACAACCGGCGGGGGAGCATCGATTTTAAAAAATACGGCAGAGTTATGGCATGAGGTCACAGGCTGCCAGATTTATGAAGGCTATGGACTTTCTGAAACCTCACCGACTGCAACTTTTAACCCGCCTTTAAGCCGGCGATTTAGTGGCACGATTGGCTTGCCATTGGCAGGAACTGAAATTCTAATTCTGAATGATGAAGGGAAACCTGTAGAGCTTAATCAGGCTGGAGAAATCGCCATACGTGGTCCACAGGTGATGAAAGGATACTGGCAGCAACCCGAAGCAACAGCACAGGTATTTACCAAAGATGGATTTTTTCTGACAGGTGATATCGGTTGTATGGATGAACAAGGCTATATCACCATTCTGGACCGCAAAAAAGACATGATTCTGGTGTCCGGATTTAATGTTTATCCCAATGAGCTGGAAGGCGTGCTGTCCAAACATCCTAAAATACTGGAATGTGCAGTGATTGGTATTGATGATGAAAAATCTGGACAGGTACCCAAGGCATTTATTGTGAAACAGGATGAAACTCTGACCCAGGATGAAGTCATGACTTATCTGAAGCAGCAACTGACCAGTTATAAATTGCCGAAATACATTGAGTTTGTGGCTGGATTACCAAAGTCTGCAGTAGGAAAAATTCTGCGTCGCGAGCTGCCTCGTACTGTTCAGTCGAGTGCCAAAGCCTGTTAAGGAATGATCTAGTCCATTAGATTTAAAATAAAAAAGGAATCGAAAGATTCCTTTTTTACTGCTTGCAGGCTTATCGCTGCTGGATGACTTTTTTGATTTTCAGTTCTTCTATTTCAGCAGAACTTAAATATTGACTCAAAATGGCATCGGTATCTTCACCCAGACAAGGTGGGGCCTTTTTATATTCTACCGGTGTCTTGGAGAGTTTAATTGGTGAACCGATTGAGGTGTAATCTTCACGTAAGGTATGCGGCATCTGAATCACCATATCGCGTGCCAATACCTGTTCTTCTTGCAAAGTCTGTTTCAGGTCATTGATCATTCCTACCGGTACTTTAACCGCATGGATTAAATCCACCCAGGTTTTTGCAGGTCGAGTATAGAAATGAGCCTGTAGAACTGTGGTCAGTTCTTCACGATGTGTAACACGTCCTGAATTTTTCAAGAAGCGAGGATCTTCTGCCACCTTAGCCAAACCAACGGCCTGACACAAAGCTTGGAATTGCAGATCGTTACCACAGGCAATAATAAATTCACCTTCCTGGGCTTTAAACACCTGATAGGGCACAATATTGGCATGTGCATTTCCGAAGCGACCGGGAACTTTGCCTGAGGTGAGATAATTCATGGCCAGAACAGAGAGGGACGCAACCTGAGTATCTAACAGCGCCATATCAATATACTGACCTTCACCGGTTTTCTCACGGGACAACAAAGCCGCCTGAATGGCAATTGCGGCATATAAGCCGGTGGTCAAATCGGCAAAGGCCAGACCTGCTTTTTGCGGGCCACCACCGGGCAGGTCATCACGTTCGCCAGTGACACTCATCATGCCGCCCATTCCCTGAACGATAAAATCATAGCCCGGCTCTTGCGCACGCGGACCGTTTTGGCCAAAACCAGTAATAGAACAATATACCAGTCGCGGATTTAGCTCACTCAGACTTTCATAATCCAGCCCATATCGTTTCAAAGAACCGGCTTTATAGTTTTCAATGACTACATCACTCTGTTCAGCAAGTTTTTTGATAATACGTTGACCTTCAGGTGTAGATAAATCGATTGCAACCGAGTACTTGCCACGGTTGGCTGACAGGTAATAAGCCGATTCCTGGGTATCTTGTTGCTGATTGTTTTTAAGCCAGGGTGGTCCCCAGATACGGGTATCATCCCCATGATCCGGTTTTTCAATCTTGATCACTTCTGCACCCAGATCAGCCAGAATCTGGCTACACCAGGGCCCAGCCAAAATCCGGCTTAAATCCAGTACACGAAATCCTGTTAAGGCACCCATTATTACGCTCCCTGTTCGATCCTATTCAAATGACATATCGTTCTTATCCCTCTTTTTAAAGCTATATGAAAATGAAAGAACAATCAACTTTATGATAATAAATTTCGTATAACAAAATAAAACATCTAAAATGATTGAATATTCATCTTATTTTCTTTAGCCTGATGCAAATATAAGCATGAACGAGGAATAAGAGCTAACTGATAAAAAGGAAAAAGGGATCTCCCAGACAGGATTAAAAAAGGAGTCAATCAAGTGAATAAAAAACGGATTAGCCTTAAAGCATATTCATTAGCGGAATAGCTTTAAATATAAAAAGATCATGAAAACCTAAGGATAGGAAAACAGAGATTTAAATATGACGGATTTAGCTAGAGAATTAGAAAAGATTAAACCGACGACCAAACGAACCCAGCAAATTGCTTTTATTTTCGCTTTTCTGGCTTTACTGGTAGATGGCGCTGACATGTTGCTGTTGTCTTTCAGTTTAAATAGCCTGAAAGCAGAGTTTGGTCTCAGTAATCTGCAGGCGGGTACACTAGGCAGTTTTACCTTAGCAGGTATGGCGATTGGTGGCTTTATAGGTGGCTGGGCCTGTGACCATCTGGGCCGTGTACGTACCGTAGTCATTTCGATTCTGGTATTTTCTATATTGACCGCAGCCTTAGGCTTTGCACAAAACTTTGAACAATTTGCTGTTTTACGCTTTCTGTCTGCTTTCGGTATTGGCTCTTTATATATTGCAGCCAATACGCTCATGGCTGAATATGTTCCAACTGCATATCGCACCACGGTTTTAGGTACCTTACAGGCAGGATGGACCGTCGGTTATATTGTGGCCACTGTACTGGCAGGCTGGATCATTCCGGAATATGGCTGGCGAACCCTGTTTTTTATTGCCATTATTCCCTCGGTTATGGCGATTTTTATCCAGAAACTGGTTCCTGAGCCAGAATCTTGGCAGCGTGCACGTTTGCAGCGTCTATATGCCCCAGCTGAAATCACAGCACAGCAACCCGCCAAAAAAAGCACAGTTAAAGAGATTTTCGCGGATCATGCGAATCGCAGAATGTTTATTTTGTGGATCTTTACGGCCGGTTTTCTGCAATTTGGCTATTATGGGGTAAACAACTGGATGCCGGCATATCTGGAATCTGAATTGCACATGAATTTTAAATCCATGGCCGGCTATATGATTGGTACTTATGTGGCGATGATTTTCGGCAAAATTTTGGCGGGCTTTGCCGCAGACCGTCTGGGTAGACGCGCTGTCTTTTCTTTTGGTGCCATCGGAACGGCGATTTTCCTGCCCGTGATTGTGCTATTCAATACCCCAGATAACATTGCCTATCTGCTAATTTTCTTTGGCTTCCTGTATGGCATTCCATATGCGATTAATGCCACTTATATGACAGAAAGCTTCGCCACCTCGATTCGTGGTACTGCGGTAGGCGGTGCTTATAATGCAGGCCGTATTGGCGCCATGTTTGCACCTGCGATTATTGGCGCGGCAGCCAGCGGTGGTTCAATTGGCCTAGGCTTCCTGATTATGGGCGGTGCTTATTTCTTGTGTGGGGCAGTGTCCGGGATTTTCATCAAAGACCGTCAATACGATCCACAAAAAGCATAATTTCAACTTCAAAAAAAGAGCCTGAATACAGGCTCTTTTTTTATATTCATCAATTAAAGCTGTATTTCTATTTGTTTATTCTTGATCTGTTTCTTTATGCAGATGAATACTTTTTAAACCATCATTTACTTTATTGAGCAGATGAATCAGGGTAATCACATCGTCAAAGGCCAGCTTATTTAAGGCCTGACCATAAAAATCAAAGAAATCAGCTTGCAAGTTGTCCCATGTTTCCAAGCCTTCAGCCGTCAGTGCAACAATTTTAGCGCGGCGGTCCTGTTCACTAATGACCCGTTCCACCAGACCGTCACGTTCCAGCCGTTTTAACACTGCGTCCAGGTTTTGCCGGCTCACCCCGAGATATTCAGTCAGATCAGAAAAAGACATTCCTGATTTAACTTTTGGACGGGACAAAGCACCCAGTACTGCCCAATGCACTGGGGATATTTTCAGCTCATTGAGGCATTTTCGGTCCAGGCTATTGCCCACCTGAAACAGCCGGAAAAAAAGCCGGTTATGAGCAGAGTATAAGGATTGATCATATTTTTTTGACAAAGTATCACTCACAATATTGGACATCCTCAAAACTGAAATAGCCGAGCCGCGCAGAGTATAGCCTATCGCTTTTTCGCACAAATCAGTTTCTATTATAATTTGTTTTAAAAATCATAGTGTTTTTGCAGAAATTTTCCTATTTAAATTCTTAGTCAATCAGTTTTATGGTTTGGAAATCTCTCTTTTTCTCCTCACTTCCATTGCGCTCACTCGTCAAATCTCTAAGGTTTTCTTCTCAATTTTAAAGGAATAAATTATCTGTCATGCAAAAGACATAATTTGGCCCTAGAGTGAAGTCGGATTCAAATTAATCTAAAGCCAAAAACCAATATAGGTCAATACATTGAATAAATAAAAATATTAAGTTAATGATAAATATATAAATAATAATTTATAAATATTATTTTATGTAAATATGTTGACATAAATTCAATCTCTTTCTATTTTAGATAAAACACACTGAATTAAAACAACAGCCGATTAAATTCGACAACAAAATAGCGTAGGGATGAGCAATGAAAGGATTAAAAGACAAGGTTGTGATTGTGACAGGCGGAGCAGGCGGAATTGGTTCAGCCACCTGCCGACGTCTGGCAGAGGAAGGCGCCAAAGTTGCCATTTTTGATATGAATCTGGAAGCGGCTGAAAAGCTGGCGAATAAAATCAATCAATACGGTCAGGCACTGGCAATTCAGTGTGATATTACCCAAAGTGATGTGGTTGAGCAGGCGGTTCAAAAAACTGAAACTGAACTCGGTCCAATTGATGGACTGGTCAACAATGCCGGCTGGGATATTTTTAAACCTTTTGTTAAAACCAATCCGCAGGAATGGGAAAAACTGATCCAGATTAATCTGGTCGGTATGTTGAATATGCATTTTGCAGTGCTGAAAGGCATGGTTGAACGCAATTCCGGCAGTATTGTCAATATTGCTTCTGACGCAGCCCGGGTCGGTTCTTCAGGTGAAGCAGTCTATGCGGCCTGTAAAGGCGGCTTGTTGTCTTTCTCTAAAACGCTGGCACGTGAACATTCACGTCATAACATCAAAATAAATGTGATTTGCCCGGGACCCACCGATACGGCTTTGCTTGCAGGCGTGACTGAAGGCGCGTCAAATCCGGAAAAATTACGTGAAGCCTTTATTCGTGCCATTCCACTGGGTCGCTTGGGTCAACCGGATGATTTGGCTTCTGCCATTGCCTTTTTCTTGAGTGATGATGCTAGCTTTATTACCGGGCAGGTACTCAGTGTCTCTGGCGGTTTAACCATGAACGGTTAAACGGACATCATCATTAAATCTCATAACAATCACAGTTCAACCAGATAGATAAAAACAGTACAGGATGTAAAGAAAATGAATTTTGAAGATATCTTATATGAAGTTAAAAACGGTGTTGCCTGGATCACGATTAACCGTCCAGAAAAAATGAATGCTTTCCGTGGTACCACCTGTGACGAACTGATCAAGGCATTGAATAAAGCAGGCTATGATCGCAATGTCGGTGCAATTGTACTGGCAGGCGCGGGGGAGAAAGCTTTCTGTACCGGTGGTGACCAGTCCGCGCATGATGGCAATTATGATGGCCGTGGAACGATTGGCTTGCCGATGGAAGAATTACATACCGCCATCCGTGATGTACCTAAACCGGTAATTGCACGCGTACAAGGCTACGCCATTGGTGGTGGCAATGTGCTGGCAACCATTTGTGACCTGACCATCTGTTCAGACAAAGCCATTTTTGGTCAGGTTGGTCCGAAAATGGGATCGGTTGATCCGGGCTATGGCACGGCATTTTTAGCGCGTGTGGTAGGTGAGAAGAAAGCCCGTGAAATCTGGTATATGTGCCGCCGTTATTCTGGTCAGGAAGCTGTGGAAATGGGTCTGGCGAATAAATGCGTACCGGCCGATCAACTGGATGCCGAAGTGAAGGCCTGGGCTGAAGAAATCTGTCAGCGTAGTCCGACTGCCATAGCAATTGCCAAACGCAGTTTCAATATGGATACCGCGCATCAGGCAGGTATTGCCGGCATGGGGATGTATGCGTTGAAACTTTATTACGATACTGAAGAGTCTCGTGAGGGAGTCAATGCACTGAAAGAAAAACGTCAGCCTGAATTCCGTAAATATGCCAAATAAGGAGACTGATCCATGAAAAAGAATTCTTATATCACTGAAGAACTCGAGTTTTTGGCAGAAACAGCAGAAAAATTTGCCCAGAAATATATTGCTCCCGGTTTTCTGGAACGTGACCAAAGCCGAGTCTTTGACCGTGATCTGGTCAAAAAGATGGGTGAAATGGGCTTTATTGCACCTGAACTTCCGGAACAGTACGGCGGTCAGGGCATGGGCAGACTGGCGGCTGGAATTATCCATGAAGCCATTGCCAAAGCGGATTTAAGTTTCTCCTATATCAACCTGCTTGCTTCCCTAAATGGCCAAATTCTGGCCGAACATGGGCAGCCTGAAGTGGTTGAGCCCTGGCTGAAAAAACTCACTGCAGGCGAGGCTATCTTCTCAATTGCCTTGACCGAGCCGCGAGGCGGTTCTGATGCAGCAAATTTACGTTTAAAGATTGAACGTGATGGCGACGAATATGTCATTAATGGCGAAAAAACTTCAATTTCTGCGGCCGATCAGGCAGATGCTTCGGTGGTTTTCGGTCGCACTGGCGCCAATGAAGATGGTGCACATGGCGTGACAGCGCTCTTGGTTCCGATGAATTTACCGGGCATCTGTACCACACGTTTTGACTGTCATGGTCAGCGCGCGATCGGTCGCGGTTCAATCTTTTTTGACAATGTTCGTGTGCCAGTCAATCACCGTCTAGGGGATGAAAACAAAGGTTTTGTGCAGGTGATGCAGGGCTTTGATTTTTCTCGTGCTCTGATCGGTTTACAGGTTTTGGCCGTTGCCCGGGTGAGTCTGGATGAAGCCTGGGAATATGCCGCGCAACGCGAAGCTTTTGGTCAGCCATTGACTGCTTTTCAGGGAGTTTCGCATCCACTCGCTGAATACGAAACTCAGGTTGAAGCTGCACGCTTACTTTGCCTGCAAACCTTATGGCTGAAAGACAATCATCTGCCCCATACCTCTGAAGCAGGCATGTGTAAATGGTGGGGGCCAAAACTGGCCTATGATGTAATTCATCAATGTCTGTTGACTTTTGGTCATGCCGGTTACGATCGCGGTGTGATGGAACAGCGGATGCGGGATGTACTCGGTTTCCAGATCGGTGATGGAACAGCACAAATCATGAAAACGATTATTGCGCGGCATAAGGCAGGACGTAAGGCTGTACCAGCTTAAGGAAAATAAGCACAGGCCTGAACTAAAATTATAATGAGGAGTAAGCGAATGGATTTCGATGCGGTTCTGATCCCGGCCAGAAAAGAGGCTATGCTTAAACAGGGACACTGGTTAAACCAGACAATACTCGATTTTTTACGCAGTGCCGTAGAAAAGAATCCGGACAAAATAGCGTTGGTAAGCGTTAAGGTTGAGAATCAAACTGAACAGACTTTCAGCTATCAGCAGCTTTGGGACATGACCAATAACATTGCGCTGGGTCTGAAACAGCTGGGTGTAGCAAAAAATGACGTGGTGTCTTGCCAGCTACCGAACTGGTGGGAACTTACCTTGCTTTACCTGGCGTGTAGCCATATCGGTGCCGTGCTCAATCCGCTTATGCCGATCTTCCGTGAACGTGAACTGGAATTCATGCTCAAACATGGTGAATCCAAAGTTTTTGTTGTACCGAAAATGTTCCGCAATTTTAATCATGAACAGCTGGCCAATCAGCTGCAAAACAAACTGGAAAGCTTGAAGCATGTAGTGGTGGTCAATGGTGAAGGCAAAAATAATTTTGATCGCCTGTTGCTCAATCATGGACTGGAACAAGATGCTTCAGCAGTTGCTGCGATGGATGGACTGGAATCTGGCCCGGATGACATTACCCAACTGATCTTTACCTCAGGCACGACCGGTGAACCGAAAGGGGTGATGCATACCGCCAATACTTTATTTTCCAATATTGTGCCTTATGCGAAGCGGCTACATTTAACTGAAAATGATGTGGTGTTAATGGCGTCACCTATGGCGCACCAGACCGGTTTTATGTATGGCCTGATGATGCCAATTCAGCTGAATACCAAAGTGGTGTTACAGGATGTCTGGGACGTAGCCAAAGCCGTAGATCTGATTCATCAGCATCAGGTGAATTTCACCATGGCCTCGACCCCATTCTTGAATGACCTGTCCAATACCGTGGCGGAACAGCATGACAAGGTTGATTCACTGAAAATTTTCCTGTGTGCCGGCGCACCCATTCCAGGTCCATTGGTGCAAAAAGCCCGGGAAATTCTGGGTGTTAAAGTCATATCAGCCTGGGGTATGACTGAATGTGGTGCGGTGACGCTAACCCGACCTAAAGATGAAGATGAGCGCTCTTTCAATACTGATGGCATCGCTTTACCAGGTGTAGAAATCAAGATCGTGGATAAAAAAGGTCAGAGCAAAGCCCTGAATGAATCCGGTCGTTTGATGATCCGTACCTGTTCAAATTTTGGCGGATATCTAAAACGCCCCCATTTAAATGATACAGATGCCGAAGGTTGGTTCGATACTGGCGATATTGCCTATCAGGACGAGCAGGGCTATATCCGGATTTGTGGACGTAAGAAAGATGTGATTATTCGGGGCGGGGAAAATATTCCGGTCGCAGAAATTGAATCATTGCTGTATAAACATCCGAATATTGCAACAGTGGCTTTAGTGGCTTATGCAGATGAGCGAATGGGCGAGCGTGCCTGTGCAATCATCAAGCTGAAAAATCCGGCTCAACCTTTGAGCTTCAATGAACTGGTAGAGTTCCTGAAAACCCATAATCTGACTATGCAATATCTTCCAGAACGTTTGGAGATCTGGGCTGAAATTCCGATGACGCCATCCGGGAAAATCCAGAAATTTAAACTCAGAGAATTACTGGCTCAGCATATTGCCTCAACGGCAGTTGAAGCGAACTAAATCTGGGAATAAATAGATAAATTAAACCCTGAATAATATTGCTTTATTCAGGGTTTTTCTTATTCAAAAAGAAGCGATCTAAAAGGTTAATACGAATTTTAGATTAACTTCTACTTTAATAATTTTAATAAAGCTTCAGCCGTTGCAGCAGAAGAGGCCGGGTTTTGTCCAGTAATGAGCAGACCATCTTGTTGCACGTATACCTGCCAGTCCTCAGCTTTGGAATATTTCCCACCTTTTTCTTTCAGCATGTCTTCAACTAGAAACGGAACTATATCTGTCAAACCCACGCCGTCTTCTTCAGTATTACTGAAACCGGTGACTGTCTTGCCCTCTACAATAGAACGACCTTCGGCATCTTTCACATCACGCAGGACACCTGGTGCATGACAGACCAGCGCAACAGGTTTATCTGCCTGCAAGGTTTGCTCAATTAAAGAAATGGAATTCTGGTCTTTGGCCAGATCCCATAGTGGTCCATGACCACCCGGATAGAATACGGCATCAAAATCCTGATTTAAGACTTCACTCAACTTATGTGTATTGGCAAGAGCCTGCATAGCCACTTCATCTGCTTCAAAGCGTTTGGTGGTTTCGGTTTGCGCATCCGGCTCATTACTTTTCGGATCTAGTGGTGGCTGACCACCTGCAGGAGATGCCAAAACTACCTCTGCGCCTGCATCAACAAAGGTGTAATAGGGTGCAGCCAGTTCTTCCAGCCAGAAGCCGGTTTTTTTGCCAGTATCACCCAGCTGGTCATGTGAAGTCAGTACCATCAAGATTTTCATATTATTTTCCTGTATCTCGTTAAACATCGTGAATAATCGACTGTTAATTTAACAAGCCACAGAGGTCAGGAGTGTTGTGATACGTTCATTTGCTGTATCGATACGTTGTTAATTCAGTTGATTTAACTTAAAGAGGTGACTCTATATACAGCACAGTTGTATTTAATATTCATCTACCCATTAACAGATCTTGCTGAAGATCAGCCTGCTTGCGCAGGAAATCCCAGACCAGTTTTATTTTTGGTTCATGTTGCAGATCGACCAGCGTTAGCATCCAGAAAGTGTGGGTAAAACTGAGCTGATGACCCAGCACCTCTTTCAGTTCACTTTTATCATTGACCAGAAATTTCGGCAAAATGGCCAGTCCAGCGCCTGCACGCACGGCAATTTCCTGCGCCAGAATGCTGTTACTGCGAAAACAGGCACTGACTTGCAGTGGAAGACGCTCTAGCGAATAGAGTGCAGTGCTATAGACCAGATCATCAATATAATCGACAAAACGGTGCTGCTGGAGGTCTTCCAGTTTTTTAATTTCCGGATTTTGCTGTAAATAATGCTGACTGCCATACAGTTTCAGGCAGTAATTGGTCAGTCGGGTAATGATATAAGGTCCAGATTTGGGCCGGTCAATCGCAATCACAATATCGGCTTCTCGATGTGAAAGTTTAATCGCCTTCGGCACCGGAATCAGGTCAATGGTCAGCAAAGGATAATGTTGGGAAAATTCTGCCAAAAGACGAGCTAAAAACGCTGTACCAAAACCTTCTGGTGCACCAATTCTAACCCGTCCCTGCAAGGGATTATGGCGCTTGTCAATCTGGATAAAGGACTGTTCCATCTGTTCGACCCGTGGCACCAGTGCCAGCCCTTCTGCAGTCAGTTCATAACCTGTCGCTTCACGCTTGAATAGTTGCGTCCCTAGGGTATTTTCGAGGGCCTGAATCCGCCTTGCTACCGTACTGTGTTCCACTCCGATCAAGCGTGCGGCATTGGTGAGCGTTTTAGCACGTGCCAAAACCAGAAAAAAGCGTAAATGATCCCAATCTACTTTCATTTTCTATTTAACGTCCTGTTAAATCCCTGTGCATATTTGCACAACCATCGTGCATCAATTTCTATTGGTGGTCAAAGTGTTCTTTGTTAGTCTGCTAAAACAGCGCAAAAATTATACGTTAAATAAAAGCCATTAAAGGCTCACACAACGACAATAACAAACCAGCACGGAGCGATCATGAACGCTATTTCTCATCCCCAGCAAAGTACCGGATTCACTACCGCAAAACTCCTGATTAATGGTGAATTTGTCGAATCAAAAACCAGCCATTGGCAAGATATTGTCAATCCTGCCACTCAGGAAGTCTTGGGTCAGGTGCCTTTTGCCACTGCTGAAGAAGTCAATGCAGCGATTGAGGCTGCACAAAATGCCTTTGCCAGCTGGCGCCAAACCCCGATTCAGGCACGTATGCGGATTATGCTGAAATTGCAGGATCTGATCCGTACTAACTTAAAAAGTATTGCCCAGGTCTTAACAGCAGAACAAGGCAAAACCCTGGCCGATGCCGAGGGTGATATCCAGCGTGGTCTGGAAGTAGTGGAACATGCCTGTTCGATCGGTTCATTACAGATGGGTGAGTATATTGAGGGCGTGGCACGCGGTGTCGATACCTATACCTTGCAGCAACCCTTGGGTGTTTGTGCGGGGATTACGCCGTTTAACTTTCCGGCGATGATACCACTCTGGATGTTCCCGATGGCGATTGTCTGCGGCAATACCTTTGTATTAAAACCCTCAGAACAGGATCCGCTATCGACCATGATGCTGGTTGAGTTAGCGATTCAAGCCGGTGTACCGGCAGGTGTGCTCAACGTGGTGCATGGCGGCAAAGAAGTGGTCGATCAGTTGTGTACCCATCGCGATATCAAAGCGATTTCTTTTGTCGGTTCGACCGCGGTCGGCACGCATGTCTACAATCTCGCTGGTCAGCACGGAAAACGTGTGCAGTCGATGATGGGCGCTAAAAACCATGTCGTGGTAATGCCAGATGCCAATAAAGAACAGACCTTAAATGCGTTGGTCGGTGCAGCCTTCGGCGCCGCAGGTCAACGTTGTATGGCACTTTCAGTGGCGGTGATGGTCGGTGAGACCAAGCACTGGGTCGATGAACTGGTCAATAAAACCAAAACTTTGAAAGTTAATGGGGGGCATGAACCGAATACCGATGTTGGACCAGTGATTTCAACCCGTGCCAAAGCCCGTGTCATCGATTTAATTAACAGCGGTGTCGAACAAGGTGCTGAACTACTGCTGGATGGCCGTGAGGTACAGGTTCCAGGCTATGAACAAGGCAATTTTGTCGGCCCAACGATTTTTAATCAGGTCACGACCGATATGCGCATTTATAAAGAAGAAGTATTTGGTCCGGTACTGGCGATCATGCATGTCGATACTTTAGAACAAGCCATTGAGCTGATTAATGCTAATCCATTTGGTAATGGCGTTGGACTGTTCACCCAGAATGGCAATACGGCACGTACCTTCCAGAACCAGATTGATATCGGTCAGGTGGGCATTAACATTCCAATTCCTGTACCTGTGCCTTTCTTCAGTTTTACCGGTTCACGCGGTTCAAAACTGGGTGATCTAGGTCCTTATGGCAAACAGGCGGTGCAGTTCTATACCCAGACCAAAACCATCACCAGCCGCTGGTTTGAAGATGATCAGGAAAATAGTGGTGTGAATACCACAATCAGTCTGCGTTAAGGAGCATCAGTATGAAGATTGCATTTATCGGTTTAGGCAACATGGGTGGTCCGATGGCGCAGAATCTGCTCAAGGCGGGTCATCAGGTTTTTGGTTATGACTTAAGTGCAGTGGCTTTACAGCATTTTTCAGAAGCGGGCGGTGTAGTCTGCGACAGTCCACAAGCTGCCGCGAAGCAGGCGGAGATCGTGGTCAGTATGTTGCCCGCAGCCAAGCATGTGCGTGAAGTCTATTTAGGTGAAAATGGTATTTTAGAGGTACTTCAATCGGGCAGTTTGTGTATCGACAGCAGCACCATTGACCCGCAAACCATTCAGGACATTGCTGCAGCAGCTCAGTCCAAACAGATTCGCGTCTGTGATGCGCCGGTATCCGGCGGCACTTTAGGTGCCAAAGATGGCACTTTAACCTTTATGGTCGGTGCAGATGATGCCACCTTTGAGGCCGTCAAACCGGTTCTCGGTTGTATGGGTAAAAATCTGGTGCATTGTGGGGCGGTGGGAACAGGACAGGTAGCAAAAATCTGTAATAACCTGATTCTGGGCATTTCCATGACTGCTGTTGCAGAAGGAATGGCGCTCGGAGCCAAACTGGGTATTGATCCACAGGCCTTGGCTGGCGTGATTAACAGTTCCACTGGACGTTGCTGGAGTTCTGAAATTTATAATCCATGGCCAGATATCTGTGCCAATGCACCGTCATCGCGGGGTTATACCGACGGTTTTGCCGCACAATTGATGCTCAAAGATTTAGGTTTGGCGGTCGATGCAGCGCAACAGGTGGATCAACCGGTGGTTCTGGGCAGCATGGTACAGAAACTCTATCAACAACTGTGTCAGGAAGGTGATGCCCATCTGGACTTCTCCAGCATCATGCATCAATACACCACACCACCTGCTTAAAACTTAAAAGATTCAGATGGAGCAAGGATTCGCTTCAATAATTACACCCTGTCAGTAATAACGATAAATTCAGGCTGAGGTTTAACATGTTAGATTATCAAACAACGGTTCAAAATTTTGATTTAAATACGGTTGCAAGTCAGTTTCTCTCTGGTTCAATGCAGGCAGTGAATGCCTGTTATGAATGCTGTGACCGTCATGCCAATTCCGATGCGATTGCCTTGTACTGGCATGGTAAAGATGGCCGTAAAGAACAATATAGCTTTGCTGAGCTCAAAAAGTATTCTAGCCAGTTTGCCAACTTTTTAAAGTCTCAAGGCATTGGTAAAGGCGACCGCGTTTCCGGATTATTACCACGTACCCCCGAGTTGATCATTACTATTTTGGCAACCTGGCGGATTGGTGCGGTTTATCAGCCTTTGTTTACCGCCTTTGGTCCCAAAGCCATTGAGCATCGTATTCAGCTGGCGCAAAGCAAGCTTGTGGTGACTGATCTGGCGAATCGGGATAAATTATCCGAGATCAGCAACTGTCCACCGATTGTGACGGTACATGCCGAAACTGAGGCAGAGCGCTATCCGCACGACCTCAGCTTCTGGACGGTATTAAACCGTCAGGCTGAAGCTTGTGAGCTGGAAATCCTGAATGTTAATGATCCTTTTTTATTGATGTTTACCTCCGGTACTACTGGACCAGCGAAACCTCTTAAAGTCCCGTTAAAAGCGCTGATTGCTTTTGTAAGCTATATGCAAAATGCCATTGGTCTAACTCCTGAAGATGCTTTCTGGAATATTGCTGATCCCGGCTGGGCCTACGGTTTGTATTATGCGATTACTGGTCCCTTAATGCTTGGACACTCGACCTTATTTTATGAAGGTGGTTTTAATGCGGAAAGTGTCTGCGAAATTGTTAAGGAATATGGCATTACCAATCTGGCTGGCGCACCGACCGCTTACCGCATGATGATGGCAGCCGATCCTGCTCAAATGGCAAAACTGCGCGGCAAGTTACGTGTCGTCAGCAGTGCGGGAGAACCGTTAAATCCGGAAGTGATCCACTGGTTTAAAGAGGTACTGGATGTGCCGATTTATGACCATTATGGCCAGACTGAAGTCGGGATGGTGGTGTGTAATCATCATGCCCTGGAACATCCGGTCCGTTCAGGTTCGGCAGGCTTTGCCAGCCCGGGTTACCGGATTACCGTTGTCGATGAACAGGGGCATGAATTAGCAGCTGACGTCCCGGGCATCCTGGCAGTGGATATCAGCCAATCGCCGATGATGTGGTTCTCTGGTTATGAAGAAAGCCGTAAATCTCCATTTGTCGGACAGTATTATTTAACTGGGGATACCGCAGAGATTCATGCTGATGGCAGTATGAGCTTTGTCGGGCGTAGTGATGATGTCATTACAACGTCAGGTTATAGGGTCGGCCCATTTGATGTGGAAAGTGCCTTGCTAGAACATGATGCCGTGATTGAAGCAGCAGTCATTGGTGTGCCTGATCCCGAGCGTACCGAAGTGATTAAAGCCTTTGTGATTCTGGCGAATAATTTTTCAGCTTCGACCCATCTGGAAGAAGAGCTGGGTCAATTTGTGAAAAAGCGTTTGTCTGCGCATGCCTATCCGCGCTTGATTGAATTTGTGACCGAATTGCCAAAAACCCCAAGCGGTAAAATTCAACGCTTTTTACTGCGCAATCAGGAAATCAACAAGCAGCAAGCCAAGACTGCATAACAGCCAAAGCCAACAGATTGAATAAGAAGATTAAATAAAGAGATTGAAGGAAGCATCGATGCAACTAACGGAAGAGCAACAACTGATTCAGGATATGGCCAAAAGCTTCGCCCAGGAACAGATTAAACCCTTTGCCGGCGAGTGGGATCAAAAAGGTATCTTTCCCAAAGATGCATTGGCCCAAATGGGAGAGCTGGGTTTTTTAGGTATGCTGATTCCCGAGGAATGGGGCGGCTCGGGTACAGGTACACTGGCTTATGTTCTGGCCTTAGAAGAAGTCGCTGCGGCCGATGGTGCAACATCCGCGATTATGAGCGTACATAACTCGGTGGGTTGTGTGCCGATTTTCAAGTTCGGCACAGAAGAGCAAAAGCAGCAATTTTTAAAGCCTTTGGCTCAAGGTGAAATGATTGGGGCCTTTGCGCTGACCGAACCGCATACAGGATCGGATGCTGCCGCGATTAAAACCCGAGCGGTCAAGGAGGGCGATCATTACATTCTGAATGGCGCCAAACAGTTCATTACCTCAGGCCACAATGCCGGGATGATTATTGTGTTTGCTGTGACTGATCCAGCTGCGGGCAAAAAAGGCATGAGTGCATTTTTAGTGCCGCGAGACACACTTGGCTATGAAGTGATCCGGGTCGAAGAAAAACTGGGCCTGCATGCTTCGGATACCTGTCAGATTGCCTTAACCGATGTCCGCATTCATGAAAGTTTAAGACTCGGTGCCGAAGGTGAAGGTTTAAAAATTGCCTTGGCCAATCTGGAAGGTGGACGGATCGGCATTGCGGCACAGGCTGTGGGTTTGGCGCGTGCCGCATTGGAAGAAGCAACGGCCTATGCGCATGACCGCGTGGCTTTTGGCAAACCGATTTTTGAACAGCAGGCGATTTCCTTCAGGCTGGCCAGTATGGCGACTGAAATTGAAGCGGCACGGCAACTGGTGCATTTTGCAGCACGCAAAAAAGAAGCCGGTGAAGCCTGTTTAACCGAAGCCTCCATGGCCAAGCTATTTGCTTCAGAAATGGCAGAACGGGTCTGTTCCAGAGCGCTGCAGATTTTTGGCGGCTACGGTTATCTTAAAGATTTTCCGATTGAGCGGATTTATCGCGATGCGCGGATTTGTCAGATTTATGAAGGCACCAGCGATATTCAGCGCCTGGTGATTGCACGCAGCCTCTAATTTTAAAAGGACTTATTTCATGCAGTGGCAAACGATTTTATTAGAACAACGTAATGGTGTCGGGCTGATTACTTTAAACCGTCCGCAAGCATTAAATGCACTGAATAACCAGCTGATTTTTGAAATGAATCAGGCACTGGATCAACTGGAAAAAGATCCGGCAATTGGCTGTATTGTGATTGCCGGTTCGGAAAAAGCTTTTGCTGCCGGTGCCGATATTAAGGAAATGGCAGATCTGAATTTTCCACAAATTTATCTGGATGATTTTTTCAGTCTGGCCGATCGAATTGCCCAGCGCCGTAAACCTTTAATTGCCGCAGTGAGTGGCTATGCCTTGGGTGGTGGTTGTGAGCTGGCATTGATGTGCGACTTTATTTACTGCGCCGACAATGCAAAATTTGGTTTGCCTGAAGTCACCTTAGGCGTGTTGCCGGGCATTGGCGGTACCCAGCGTTTAACCTTGGCGATTGGTAAGGCCAAAGCCATGGAAATGTGCCTGACGGCACGGCAGATGGGGGCGCAGGAAGCGGAACAAAGTGGTTTGGTGGCTCGGGTATTTGCCAAGGAAGAATTGCTGGAACAAACCCTGCAAGCTGCCGAAAAAATTGCTGAAAAGTCGCTTACTGCCGTGATGATGATTAAAGAATCAATTAATCGGGCCTTTGAAGTGAGCCTGGCTGAAGGCCTGCGCTTTGAACGCCGGGTATTCCATTCCATTTTTGCAGGTTCCGATCAAAAGGAAGGCATGCAAGCCTTTGTGGAAAAACGGCCAGCCAAATTTACCCATCAATAAGAAATTCATACCAGGAACAAAAATAATGAGTGATGAAAATAATTTAGCGATTCGGGTCGCAGGAGGTCTGGGCATCATCAGCCTGGACCGCACCAGCCATTTAAATGCCTTAACCTTGCCAATGATCCAGGGCATTCAGGCGCAACTCAATCAGTGGCGCCATGAGCCAGAAGTGCAAGCCATCCTGATCAATTCCAACAGTCCCAAGGCCTTCTGTGCCGGAGGAGACATCCGTTATCTGTATGACAGCTATCAGGCCGGCAATACCCGGTATCAGGATTTTTTTGCCACTGAATATAAGATGCTGAGCACCTTGCGTAATTTTCCAAAGGCCGTGATCGTGATGATGGATGGCTATGTACTGGGAGGCGGCTTTGGACTGGCTGAGGCCTGTCATATCAAGGTCGCCAGTGAAAAATCACGTTTTGCCATGCCAGAAACCGCGATTGGTTTTTTCCCTGATGTCGGTGCAACCCATTTTCTGTCCCGACTGGATGAAGTCGGTGTCTATATGGCATTGACCGGTGAGCAGATCAGTAGCAGTGATGCACTGTATCTGGATCTGGTGGATTATCATGTGCCGAGTGAGCGTTTTGCTGAACTGGAAGCGGCATTGATTGCAGCGCCGGTATTAAACCCGATGGAGATTCAAAAGATTATTAGTTCCTATATTACGCATCCGGTAGAAAGCGAGCTACAAAAAAGTATAGAGCATATTAATCAGCATTTTGGCTATCAAAACCTCGAGGAGATTGAACAGAGTCTTGCTCATACAAGTAATTCAACCGATCAGGAATGGGCTAGTAAAATGCTGGCAATTTTGCAGCAGCGTCCGGTCATGGCCAAGCAAACCAGCTTGAAGTTACAGCAAGCCGGACAGAATTTGTCGCTAGAAAAATGCATGCAGTTAGAACGCGACTTGCAGGATGTCTGGTTAGAGCAGGGCGACTTTATTGAAGGGGTTCGTGCGCTGATTATTGATAAGGACAAAAATCCGCAGTGGCGAACTGAGAATGCAGAATTTGAACAAACACTGGAAAAGCTCTGGCCAGCATGGACTCAGCAGCGTATTGAAAACATTACTTAAAGCTGATGGCAAAAGACTCTCTATAATTAAATTATAAAGAGTCTTTATATGTATCTTATCGCATCATCAGTATGAATTCTGATTAATGAGAGGTTTTCTTTTTCTTGCCGCCACCGTCTTGTTTATTGACCGTCGACCAGGCAATACGTTCGGCTTCTTCTTCAGAATGCCCACGCTCTTTTTCGCTTTCTTCAATATGTTCAGCCTGCCGTTTCTGCTTATCGGTATAGGCTGATTTGTCACCTCTAGGCATTTTTATATCCTCCTCAGGTTTGACTGAAATTACTATAACAAGGGCTGGTTTCTATGAAGGTAAGTATTTGTTTGACTTATTTTATAAAAGAAAAATAGGATCTAGAAAATGTTTTATACACTAATGTTTAAAAAGATTTCGTAAAAATATATGTCCTGAAATCAAGGAGATGAAGATAACGGTCAGCTAAAACCATTATCTTCTTTGCTTGATTAGCCGTTAATAATACTGCCGCCATTCACATGAATCACCTGGCCTGAAATATAACTGGCTTCTTCACTGGCCAGGAATAAATAGGCTGGTGCCACTTCACTTGGCTGCCCCATACGGCCCATTGGGGTCTGTTTACCGAAATCCTCAAGTTGATCTTCGTCAAAGCTGCTTGGAATTAACGGTGTCCAGATTGGGCCAGGTGCTACACCATTAACTCGAATTCCAGTTTTATTTTTCAACAAATTGGTAGATAAGCTACGGGTAAAGGATGTAATAGCACCTTTCGTACTTGCATAGTCAATTAACTGGTCATGCCCATGATAACTGGTGATACTGGTAGTATTGATGATGCTATCACCGGCTTGCATATGCGGAATCACTGCCTGAGTCAGATAAAACATGGATAGAATATTCACGTTGAAAGTTTTAAATAATTGTTCAGGTGAAATATCGGTAATACTTTCTTGCGGATACTGAACCCCTGCATTATTGACCAGAATATTGATGGTTTTAAATTCCTGTAGGGTCTGTTCAACCATTTTCCTGATTTCTTCTTGATCCTGTAAGTCACATTTAATCAGCAGGCATCGTTGCCCTTCATTTTCCACCATTTTTTTAGTGTCCAGCGCATCGCGATCTTCATCCAGATAACAAATAGCGATATCAGCACCTTCACGGGCAAATAGGACCGATACAGAGCGGCCAATCCCGCTATCACCACCGGTAATCAAGGCAACCTTGCCTTTTAATTTTTCGCTGCCTTTATATTGCGGTTTTATCACTTCCGGTGCAGGATTCATTTCATTTTGTGCACCCGGCTGATGGTCTTGTTTTTCACTTGAAGCTGGGCTTTCAGGATAATGATTCATATCTTTTCCAATTCCAATGATTTTAGCCATATAAGAACAAAATATATTAGTGGCTTTTGGAAAAAATAAGATTGTATTCAACATTTCATAACAGAATGTATTCGAGATTTATCAATTATTCATCCAGATTATCATTGGTCTAATAACTTAATTACATTAAATAAAGATATATAAATATTATGAGAGGAGATACGTTTTATTTGATGTCGATCCATTGCCCGTACAACTTCAGGCAAATCATGATCGACTTCTTATGGGTAATCCTCTGTAGCTTATCTCTTATGCGTTGCATAGATAATAAAAAGTGCAAAAATAAAAGTCTTTATTGAAACCAGACTGAATAAAATACATTTTCCATAATAATTTTCTTTGATATTTAAATGAAAGTTATACTAATTATTTTAATAAGATGGAATATTTTAAAATAAAAGAATCCCAAAGAATAATAATCTTAAAAATAAATAATAGTCGTGTATTAAATTGATATTATTTTTATGAATAAAATTGATATTTATAAGTAAAAATTACAATTACACCTACTATTACAATTAAAAATAAATTCTAAAGTAAATATATTACTTTTAGAGTGCTGAAAATTTATGATAGGGAAAAATCTTAACCTCATAAAGTTATATGACAATGTATTAATACGAGGTATCTCATGCAAAACTCTCTAATAGATTTAACAGGAAAAGTGGCTTTGGTTACGGGAGGGGCGGCAGGGATTGGCCATGCCTGTGCTCTTACTCTTGCTCAGGCGGGAGCTAAAGTCATGATTGCGGATTTAAATCAGGAGAAGGCTAAACAGGCTGCTCAAGAAATCCATGAAAAAACAGGAGGTGAAGTCCAGTGTGTAGCCTGTAATATTCTGGAAGATGATGACCTCGTAAACGCCGTAGAAACCACCCGAAATACTTTTGGAGCTATCCATATATTAGTAAATAATGCGGGCGGTGGAGGTGGTGGCCGGGAATCACCTTCAAAAATTACAGTTGACGACTTTATCAGAGACTTCAAATTAAATGTATTTGCAGCCTGGCGACTTTGCCAACTGGTTGTTCCTTATATGAATGAAGCCGGATATGGCTCAATCGTCAATATTACCTCAATGAGTTCCATTAATAAAAGCCCAGCCATGAGTGGCTATGCCTCTTCAAAAGCTGCCCTTAATCATATGGGCGCTAACTTGGCCCATGATTTTGGGCCTATCGTCAGAATTAATGCCGTTGGGCCAGGAGCAGTACGTACTGCTGCATTAGCAAAAGTACTTACGCCGGAAATTGAAAAAAAAATGTTAGCTCATACTCCTTTACAACGACTGGGTGAAGCTGAAGATATTGCAAACGCAGTATTATTTTTTGCTTCTCCAATGTCTTCCTGGGTTTCTGGGCAAACATTGTTTGTAAATGGTGGGGGAGAGCAAACTCTTGACTAATTTTTAAAATATAAAATTATTATAGTATTTTAATGATTTATTTTATAAAGACTGGCTGAGATGTTATTTTCAGGCTTAAGATAAACGGACTGATTGATCATTTTTAATGAAAATTCAGTCTATATTTTAAAGCCATCAGATCAGACATACACTTTTTGATTTTTATACTATTTTAATAATACCAGTCCTTGATTTTTTATTGAAATTTTAGCGACTGTTCAAAATTAATACTTCAGGAAAAATATTTATTTACCAGATTTTATCCTGACCGCGATATACGAGAAAAAAATATGAACACCGAAGTATTAGGATATGCCGCACATTCATCACAAAGTCCTTTAGTACCTTTTAAGTTTGAACGTCGAACGCCACGTGAAGATGATGTGGTGATCAAAATTGAATATTGTGGTGTCTGTCATTCTGATTTACATCACGTTAGAAATGACTGGGGATTTAGTTTTTATCCCATAGTTCCAGGTCATGAAATAGTAGGACGCATCATATCGACGGGTTCTGGAGCTAAAAAATATAAAGAGGGTGATCTGGTAGGAATTGGCTGTATGGTCGATTCATGTCGTACCTGTTCAGCCTGTCATTCAGGATTAGAACAGTATTGTGAACAAGGAAATATTCAGACCTATGGCAGCCTGGATCGTTATGACCAGCAGCCTACTTATGGCGGTTACTCACAAATAATTGTTTGTAGTGAAGATTTTGTATTGAAAGTACCTGAAAATCTGGATACTAAAGCTGTGCCTCCACTTCTGTGTGCAGGCATTACCACCTGGTCACCTTTACGTCACTGGAATATTGGCAAGGGCAGTAAAGTAGCGGTTGTGGGCTTAGGTGGTTTGGGACATATGGCAATTAAGCTGGCCAATGCCTTGGGCGCAGATGTGACCTTATTTACCCGTTCAGTCAATAAAGAGGGGGATGCAAAAAAATTAGGTGCCCATCAGGTAGTGCTATCAACAGATGAAGCTCAAATGAATTCCGTCGCGAATCAGTTTGATTTAATTATAGATACGGTACCTTACAACCATGACTTGGAGTCATATATTCCAACATTAACCTTAGATGGAACCATTGTTCTGGTGGGATATCTGGGAGAGATTCGTGCAAATTCAGTTCCACTGATTATGGGAAGAAGATCAATTGCCGGTTCAGTAATTGGTGGCATTAAGGAAACTCAGGAGTTACTGGATTTCTGTGGGGAGCATAATATTGTTGCTGATGTGGAAATGATTGAAATGCGCAATATCAATGAAGCTTTTGAACGCATGTTAAAGAGTGATGTGAAATACCGTTTTGTGATCGATATAAAAACTTTAGTCGAAAATTAATTCTGGTTTTCTGCTCTATATCCTCTTATGTGCGAACAACCTTATCAAGGTTTGACTTGTAATCCTTACGTATATATATGATAGTTTGAAAAGACATCCAAAAATAATTGGATGCTCTTTTTATACCTGAAGCATCTAAAACAGGTTGATTAATAGTGACAGACTATTAAACGATTGAAATCAAAAAATATATTGTGAATATACATCTCTTTAAGCCATTTTTAAGATTCAAATTATAAGCTGAAACATCTTAAAGTCTTTGAGCCATGGATTATGCTGAAGCTATTTTCCCATTCTTATTTTTTTAGTCAACAACCGAAAAAGTCGATCAGTCTTTTAGGTTTTAACGTGTTGCTGGCTATTTGGCTGGGATTGATCCTAAACTTTGCTTTCTATCAGAAAATCCATGAATTTACGCCTTATACCAATCTAAAAGCAGGTCTGTTACTGGCTGCCACGGCACTGATCATTATTGCGTTTTACAATCTGATATTACAGTGGCTGAACTGGAAATGGAATGCCAAAATACTGGCCAGTGTCCTGATCATTATAGGTGGTTTTAGTGCTTATTTTGTTAATAGTCTAGGGGTCGTTATTACGCCTGACCAGATCCAGAATATGCTGCAAACCGATGCCCGTGAAGTTCGAGATCTCTGGTCAATGCGACTGGTCATCTGGACATTGGTGTTTGTGATTTTTCCCCTCTGCGTTGTGTGGATACTGAAAATTAAGCCTGCATCGCTTGGACATCAGCTAGTGCATAAGAGCCTGAGCAGTGTGCTCTCAGCCGGTTTAATTCTGGGATTGTTATACTGTTTTTATATCGATTATGCAGCGATCTTCCGAGAACATCGCGATCTGAAAGGCATGCTTTCGCCACAAAACAGCATTGCGTCTACTTTGTCTTATTATAAAAAGAAAGCACCTAAAGCAAATTTGCCTTTGGTGGTTTTCGGCGAAGATGCACATCTGTTACAGCAGGCCCAAATGCAGGATCATCCTAAATTGATGGTGCTGGTTGTGGGAGAAACTGCACGTGCCGAGAGTTTCGCTTTAAATGGCTATACGCGCAATACCAATCCTGAACTGAGCAAGTTAGCGGTGATTAATTTCAATCAGGTCAGCTCCTGTGGAACTGCAACAGCCGTTTCAGTCCCTTGTATGTTTTCGGGCATGTCACGTGAAACCTATGATGAACAGTTAGCCAGCCACCGAGAAGGTTTACTGGATATTGCGCAGCGCGCCGGGTATCAGGTGACCTGGATTGATAATAATTCGGGCTGTAAAGGTGCCTGTGACCGGGTACAAAAATACCAGATTCCGGCACAATTGAAACAGAAGTGGTGTGATGCCGGTGGTGAATGTTTTGATGAAATCCTGGTGGATAGCCTGAAAGATTATCTGGCACATCTGGATAAAAACAACCCGACACCCCAATTAATTGTACTGCATCAGATGGGTAGTCATGGCCCCGCATATTACAAGCGTTCCAAAGCGCCATATCAGCCATTTCAACCGACCTGTAATACCAATGCCATTCAGGGCTGCAGTACAGAAGAATTAAAGAATAGCTATGATAATTCGATTGTATATACAGACCATGTTCTTGCCCAGATCATTGAAACTTTAAAGCAGCAAACTCAATATCAAACCGGTTTCTGGTACCTGTCTGATCATGGAGAATCCACCGGAGAGCATGGTTTATACCTGCATGGTGCTCCTTATAGCATGGCGCCCACTCAGCAAACCCATATCCCAATGCTGATGTGGTTTTCCGATACCTGGCAACAGTACCATGCCCGGCAGCTAAGCTGTTTAAAAACACAGACCGGACAGGCACGCAGTCACGACCATCTTTTCCCCAGCTTATTAAGTATGCTGGATATAAAAACGCAAGTGATTGAAGCTAAAAATGATATGCTTGCACAATGCTCATCATCATTAAAAAACAGAGCTTGAGATGCATAAAATACTGATTATTGAAGATGACTTTATGATTGCCGAGTCGACTGAAACATTGCTTAAACTGCATCAGTTTGAGGTGTACTGGGTCAATAATGGGATTGAGGGTTTAAAACAGTTACAGCAGCAGGTCTACGATATTGTCCTGCTCGATTTAGGCTTGCCGATGATGGATGGCATGCTGGTGCTAAAAAATATCCGGCAGAAGTTTCCAAATTTACCGGTACTGATTATCTCCGCCCGGGATCAATTACAAAACCGGGTAGATGGGCTGAATCAGGGAGCAGATGATTACTTGATTAAACCCTATGAGTTTGAGGAACTGCTGGCCCGTATTCATGCCTTAATGCGACGTGCCGGCTTCAAAAACACTAGCACACATATCGATAAGAAGTTAGCACACAGTGGGCTGAAGCTGGACCTAGAACAGCACATCGCATGCTTTAATGATGAACCGATCGAGTTGTCTAATCGGGAATGGTCTATTCTCACTGCACTGCTCATGCATCCTAGCAAAATTTTTTCTAAAAACGATTTAGAAGACAAGCTTTATGATTTTGATAGTGATGTCAGCAGTAATACGGTAGAGGTCTATATTCATCATCTGCGGGCAAAACTAGGAAAAGACTTCATCCGCACCATACGTGGGCTAGGGTATCGCTTAGGATGAGCGCCATGCAAAAACGTTATTCCTTGCAAAAACGTCTGGTTATTTATATTTCATTATTTAGCCTGGTATTAGGCTGTGTGCTGATCTTTGCAGCCTACCGGATTGCACTCGAAGAAATTAATGAAGTACTGGATAAACAGATGCAAAGTCTGGCAGAGCGCATTGCAGAAAATCATCCGCAGCCCCTGCAGAGTCAAATCGATCTGGCAAAACAGTACGGTGAAGAAGATTTATTTGTAGATATCTGGTCCTATACAGATACAGCCACTTCCTTGCATCCTCACAATGTTCTGGTTGCACCGGTCAGGAAGGCAGGTTTCTACAAGCATCAAACGCCGTATGGAACCTGGTTAACTTATATTATTCCTGGTAAGCAATTACAGATTCAGGTGAGCCAGCAGCAAAATGTCCGGCAGGAACTTGCTCTGGAACTGGCAGCCAATATGTTTCTTCCCTATGTGCTTTTTTTACCTTTTGCATTATTCGGTTTAGGCTGGATGATCCGGAAAAATTTTCAGCCTCTTAATGATTTTAGAACTGAATTGGCCAGCCGCAAGGCACAAGATTTAAAGCCGATTGCAATGAAAGATTATCCCCTGGAGCTGGAACCGACCATTCAGGAAATGAATCACCTGTTCGGTCGAATTTCTCTGGCCCAACAGGAACAACGTCAATTTGTGGCGGACTCTGCACATGAGTTACGTACGCCACTCACGGCCTTGAATTTACAGCTACAAATTTTGCTACAGCAATTTCCGCAAAGTAAGTCTATCCATAACTTGAGCCAAGGCATTTTGCGCATGCAGCATCTGGTTAACCAGTTATTAAGTCTCGCCAAACAGGATGTAAGCGAAGGTTTAAGTGAGCCGGTTCAATTGCTGTCACTGAATCAGATGACTGTCACTTGTATCGAAGAACTGATTCAACTGGCATTGCAGAAAGAGATAGATTTAGGGGTGGAGCAGCAGCAGGAACTGTTGATTCAGGGCCAGGCTTCGGCCTTGCATTCAATTATTTATAACCTGATCGATAATGCGATTAAATATAGTCCGAAGGATGGCGTAATTAACGTATCGATTTTCCAGCAAGGCCAGCAGGCAGTTTTACAGATCGAAGATAGCGGAACCGGGATTGATACGGCTCAATTCAATCAGATTCGGCAACGCTTCTACCGGATACATAATCATGCAGAAATTGGCAGTGGTTTGGGTTTGTCTATTGTAGATAAAGCCACCGAACGCCTGGGTGGAACGCTCGAATTTTCCCGAAGTCTCAATCTGGGTGGCCTTTGTGTCCAGGTCAAGTTTCCTTTAGCCAAAGCCTAAGGGGGGATATAAGCTTCGGGCTATTTGGGCGTTGAGGCTGCTTGATTAAACGCGCTAAGGAACAGTTTTTTCTATCTCTAATTTGTGGCTAAACAGCGCATAGCCGATAACATTCAGGCACCAGATAATCCAGCCAGTCCAAAGGTTATGACTCAGGAAATGCGCTCCACGCATCATTTGTGCCCAGCCCATGGCTAATCCTAAAATTACTGCAGCGATCAGAAAGAAATAAGCCCGCTTGGGATTAGACATACGATAAACAAAATAGCCAGCCACAAAGGCAAAACCGCTAGAGGCATGCCCCCCAGGAAAACAGTGGCCAGCAGTAGCACTAAAATCCCATAAAATACCATCATAAGTGGGAATAACCATATTCCACGGACAGGCATGGGCCGACTGGGATTTTAAAATTCCGATCGAGGCTGTGGTCACTGCCACCATGCTAAAGAAATAGCCAAATTCCCAGCGGCGTGTATGCCAGTTTTGCCATTTTAGTGATATCTGCCAGCCCAGAAATAATAGGATATACACCAGAATCAGCATGTCTTTAACATAACGGTGATTAAGTTCTGCCAGCGCCCATTGTTGTCGAAGGGGAAATTGACCCTGATTATCGATAAAGGGATAGATGAGCTATAAGTCCAGCACTCCTCCAATGTCAAAGAAGTTGAGAAGAATCAAAAAACTGAAGATCAAAATTAAAATTTGAGTCAATAAAAACCGGGAACGGTCAGTGATCATTTTTAATGGTCCATTTCAGGCAGTAGCGGGTGCAGTGGTCAAATCGAATGACCAGCCAAAATGATGCCCCAAGTCACTGTAATTAGACTGAGTGCTACAAACTGGGCAGCACTGCCCATGTCCTTGGCATTTTTAGACAGCTCATGCCGTTCCATGGAAATCCGGTCTACCGCAGCCTCTATGGCTGAGTTAATCAGTTCAATGATCAGCGCCAATAGACAAACAGCCACCATGAGCGCTTGCTCAGCTGGACTAACCGAAATCCAAAAGCTTAATGGAATCAAAATAAGGTTGATGAGCAGGATTTGCCGGAAGGCGGCCTCATTTTGAAAGGCTGTTTTAAAACCAGCCAGGGAATAACGTGCTGCATTCAAAATACGCAGGATTCCCGAGGTACCTTTATAAGGTGATCGGTAGGAGGACATAGAACAGATTCGGTCAATCAGAGATGAAGTAAAGCATAAATTTCCAAGCTTAAAACTCTCTTAAAAAATCCAAGGCCTTATAGAATTTTTATACATGGTGTTTACATTTTTTTGCGCGAAATTAAGCGATTTTTAAGCTTGGACTTTTATATTAAGAATGAAGTGAGATGTCGTGTTGATATAGTTCCCCTAGAGTAGCAGGTCGCCAATTCTTTTAGGCACCTGCTTTTTTTTAGCTTAAATAAATTATGAGTAAAAAAATTGGCAATAAACAGCTAGCATAAAGCCCCCGGACGAGCCTGTTCAAAACAGCGTTACGTGCGGACTCCGTAAATCTGAATAAATCAATGTGCCATGAAGTCTAGACCAGTGAGAGCTAGAGTTTAAGAATTGACAGCCAAATTGAACGATTTGTTGCTGTGATCAATTGAGTGATATTAATCACACTTTCTTATAAGTCAGTGATCGGATTTATGAAATTTAGGGGTGATTATCTTGTTAAAAAGTGATCTAATCAGTCTCATAATAACAATAAATAATTATAAAAAATCAGAGGTAGGGAAGATTTAACTCTCTAATTCTTGAACATAAAAAGAATTAAAATAAAGAATTAGAGAGTTATGCTTTTCTTGACAGATGAGTCCGAGGCTATACCAGGAACCGAAAATTTTAAGTTATTCCGCTTTAGACTGTGATTGAGATTCCGAGTTAGAGTCTGCTTTAGAGTCATCTAACATCTTTTGTTCATTAGACTTACGCCCAATTGGAATTTGACGTGACATATTTTCTTCATCAATGTTGCGTTTCAAGTCTATGGTTAGTAAACCATTTTCATAATTGGCCTGTTGTACTTCCATATTATCATCTAAACGCAGCGATAGTTTGAATGACCGCTTAGAGATTCCTTTATGTAAAAATTCAACCGTAGATTCTGAGCTTTCTTCTTCAACATTCCCAGTTATAACCAATAATTGATTTTCTACATTAATTTGAAGCTGATCTTCATTGAATCCTGCCGTAGCAACAGAAATGCGATAATCATTTTCTCCTACCTTTTCAACATTATAATAGGGATAATTAGGCGTAACTGTTTGCAGGGCATAGTCGAATAAATCATTGAAACGATCAAAACCCATGCTTCTGCGTAATAGTGGTGAAAGATTTGAATTGCTCATTAAAAGTTCTCCAAAAAAATATTAGAACCAGTATTTTTATACTGATATTCATAGATTTAATAAATACAGATAGAAAGCAATATCTAAAAATATTAGATTGCCTTTAATTAATATAAGGTAATAATATTTATACTCAATAATTTTAATGTTTAATAAAACATAATTTTGTAATATTTCTTATTAAATAATATTTATTGATTCCCTATTGAATTTAAAAATTTATTTAAAAAAAAATTTATTAATTTTATTCATTTAAATCAATAGCTTTAATCTTAAATAAATATTTATTAAAATATTAAAAAATAATTTTTTATTATTATCAATAATTTAATTAAATATAGATCTCGATTTTATATAAAAAATTATTTCCAATGCACTCACATTTATTTATTTATTTTTAAAAAAAGATGATGGCCTACAAAACATTCGTATCTAAAAATAAATCGGAATTTTTATTCAACACTTTAATTAATAAATAATATTAATTTTAAAATAAACAAATGTCTTATCATTATAATTATTATTAAATTAATTTTTTATATTTAAAAAATCACGACTTGAGTTTCTTGGTTTTTATTTTATAATTTATATTACTCTACATACTATAAGATGTAATTAAAGCAATACTTTTCTTTTAAATCTGCATTCTTAGCGAGTAAACCAAAGCACTGATGAGGGAGGAAAAATATCCTCATTTTTTTGCAATATCTTTTTATACATACGAATCGGAACGACTTAATCCAAAAATGATGGGGAAGTTGGTGAAATTGGTCTAGCTCATAAGAGTGAAGTGAACGTGGCTATATTAATACAGCAATTACTGGCTCACTTAACAAGGAGTGGTTGGAAACTCAGTTACTGTCTGTTCAGCAAGCAACGCTCATAGTTTTTTTAGTTCGGAACACATATTATGCTCGGAAACAATTCAATCCGCTAAAGTCAGATAAGGCACTTATGACACAGGCCCATCCTGGAAAAGTACTGTGGAGGGTTATAGCGGAAAAAGAGACATATTGAAAAATCTGTCTCAAGTCGCTGCTCTTGTACTTAAATTTCTACATTGCAAATAATGGACTAAATCCCTGTTTGCGTAACAATTTCCGATACATGCTTGAACTCCGATCTGCCGGAAAATGCGCTTCTAAAGATAAGTCCAAAGGTAAATATTCAGGTTTCTGGTTTTCCACAATGACACGATCTTCTTCAAAGATTTTCATATTAAATGCATAGGCATCTTCAACCGGTAAATCTTTATCATAATTGCGGCAAATAGGTGCAAAAAGTCGTGTTGAACGTGCAGTCATCGGTGAAGCCGCATTCATGATGACCTGCTTGGCATTATTCGGAAAATGAATCGTAAGGGTTGCAGTAAAGGGTAGGCTGACTTCGAAATGACGTAACCATTTAAAATCTTCTTGGCCACGCTGCTCGATTCCGATCGGATAACGTCCTACACTGCTGATGTAATCTGCGTTAAAACCGACCTCTGTTTCTGTCGTACTATACTCAGGAACTTCTACATCGTCCGGATCGCCAAAAGTATCTGGATGCACCCAGGCAAAATGTGCCACATCAATAAAACCTTCGAGCTGTCTTCCTGCAAAACATTGAATGTCTATCTGAGGACAGACCAGTTGCTGATACTCAGCATCATCCCAAAAAGGCATATGAGGAATATGAGGTTCTGCATCTTTTGTGGCACTTAACGAACACCAGATCAGACCATATTTTTCTACCGCAGCATAAGTTTTTAGATGGAAGCGCTCCGATATTTTATGCTGAGGATGGGCAGGAATACGGTTGCATTTACCTTCACTGCCAAAGCGTAAACCGTGATAACGACACACCACGCCCTGGCCGTCATTTTTCCCCAAGCTTAAAGGTACACCGCGATGCGGACATGCATCTTTCGCCACCACCAGTTCATCGTTCATTTTATAAATCACCAGCGGCATATCAAGCAGCATGCTACTTGTTGGCTGGTCTGTAATATCACGCGCAAGAGCAATCGGATACCAGTGCTGAGCCAAGAGATGCCAGTCATGTTCCTCGAATGTCATATGGACTGGTAAGTCGGGACTAAAAGTGGCGATATTTGTATTCATGGTGGATTCTGTTTCGTGACCTTTAGCTGGACTATAAAACAGCAATGTGTTCTATGAAATTTCAATTAACAGGACACAGGATTGCGTAAATCAGAACACTGACCGGCGATTGAAAACAAATAAACATCTTTCCAGTTTTTTTATATTCAACCACGCAAATATTGAGGTGGGATATTTCTAAGCTTAAATCTCGCTGAAAATATTTTTTTAAAAAGCGTGCTCTCAGTTTCAATGCTCTACTTTGGCGCATAAATTGCTTATCACGCGTATAGACCATTGATCATTTACTAGAATCGACAAGGAATTGATGTGACGACTAGCTACTTACGCGGACAAGAACTTATTGACAGCATTCGCAGTGCACCTTATTCGCGTGACCTGATTGGTTATCATGGCGAACCACCAAAAGTGCAATGGCCAAACGGCGCGCGTGTCGCGGTACAGTTTGTACTGAATTATGAAGAAGGTGGTGAAAACCACATTGAACATGGCGATACAGGGTCAGAACAGTTTTTATCTGAAATCATTGGTGCTGCCAGCTTTCCAGATAAACATATGTCGATGGATTCGATGTACGAATATGGTTCACGTGCAGGTTTCTGGCGCATTCATCAGGAGTTCCAGAAACGTGGTTTGCCGATGACCATCTTTGGAGTCGGTATGGCCTTAATACGTAATCCTTATGTAGTCGAGGCGATTAAAGCCGCTCATTATGATGTCGTTTCACATGGGCAGCGCTGGCTACATTATCAGGACATGCCAATTGAACTCGAACGTCAGTATATGGATCAGGTGATCAGTGTTCTGGAAAGCCTGTTTGATGAGGCACCAATCGGCTGGTATACCGGTCGGGACAGTCCGAATACCCGTCAACTTCTGGCTGAATTTCCTCAAATCAAATATGACGCTGATTACTATGGGGATGACTTGCCATTTTGGAGCACCTTGACTAATCAGGCAGGGGAAACACGTCCGCATTTGATTATTCCTTATAGCCTGGATAGCAATGACATGAAATTCAGTTCACCTGGCGGTTTTAATAGCGGGAAACAGTTTTATCAATATCTCAAAGATGCTTTTGATGTGCTCTATGCCGAAGGTGAAACTGCGCCAAAAATGCTGTCGATTGGCATGCACTGCCGTATTTTAGGACGGCCGGGACGTTTTAAAGCACTACAAAGGTTCTTGGACTACATTCAAAATCATGACAAGGTCTGGATTTGCCGCCGTGGGGATATTGCCGAGCACTGGTATAACCATCATGCGCCATAATCATAAAATATGTTTGGAAATATCAGTTTAAATGCTCTTTTTTGAGTCATGTACTTTATGAAAATCATGAAAACTCAGCTTTGGCACTATTATTGCAAAACTTGCCTTAAATAATCATTCCAGATAATCAGGCGATTGAATAGTGCAACTCTTTGAATTTAATCAAGCATCAACAGAAGAGGCGATGATCTTTTTAAAGCACTGCGTGCAAATACCCAGTTGGTCAACCGAGCTTGTCGCAAAGCGTCCTTATGCATCGCTTGAGGAGGTTTTGAGTGCAGCGCAACAACAAGCAGCGACCTGGAACTGGGATGAGATTAAAGCTGCGCTGGATAATCATCCCCGTATAGGCGAGAAAAAAGCACAAGCTGAATTAAGTGAAATAGAAAAAGACTTTTCCCATCATGAACAATCCGGCATTGCCGCAGATGATGATACCCGGCTTGCACTGCTTAAAGGCAATCTTGCCTATGAAAAAAAATATGGGTTTATCTTTCTGATCAAAGCCGCTGGATTGAGCAGTGAAGACGTTCTTCACGCCCTGACATCTCGCTTGCTGAATGATCCAGAGATTGAGAAATGTATTGTGCATCAACAACTGGCAGAAATTGCCTTGTCACGACTGGCTCAGGAGCTTCATGCATGATTAGCACACATATTCTGGATACGCATCTGGGAAAACCTGCAACAGACGTGGTCGTTCGACTATTTTCAGAAGACGGTCGCCTGATCAGGGAAGCAAAAACCAATACAGACGGCCGCGTCAGTGATTTTGGCATGGTCGATTTAAACACAGGTATCTATAGTCTTGAGTTTTTTACATCTGCCTATTTTGAAGGTTTGGGATTAGAAACTTTTTTTCCTAAAGCAGTCATTCATTTTTATATAAAAGATGCATCCCAGCATTTTCATATTCCTTTACTGATCAGCCCATTCGCGTACTCCACATATCGCGGAAGCTGATTTTATATTTTGACTTTGAGGTGAGAAAAATGACAGAACAAAGTAAAACAATATCACCTGAACATGAATATTTAGGTGCGGGAAAAAGTGCAGCTTATGGTTTGCAACACGTACTGACCATGTATGGTGGAATTATTGCACCACCTTTAATCGTGGGAACGGCAGCCGGCCTAGAAGCCTATCAAATTGGATTATTGATTGCAGCGGCGCTATTTGTGGGTGGTTTAGCTACAATTTTGCAAACCGTTGGGGTGAAATATATTGGCGCGAAATTACCTTTGGTGCAGGGAGTTTCTTTTGCCGGGGTTGCGACGATGGTGGCGATTGTGACTACAGGCGGTGGTTTGCAAGCCGTCTACGGTGCAGTCATTGTCGCCTCATTGATCGGTTTTTTTCTGGCACCTTATTTTTCCAAAATTATCCGTTTCTTTCCACCAGTCGTGACAGGCTGCGTCATTACTATCATTGGTTTGTCTTTATTACCTGTAGCAGTCCGCTGGATGATGGGCGGCAATCCCAAGGCACCAGAATGGGGAAGTGTCGAAAATATTGGTCTGGCACTCATGACTTTAGCTTTAGTCGTCTGCCTGAATTTGAGCCGACATGCTGCTATTCGTCGCTTGTCTATTTTACTGGCAATTGTTTTAGGTTCAGTACTGGCTTATTTATTCGGTTTTGGTGATTTCTCTAAAGTTGCGAATGGAACATGGATCCAGGTGCCCAGCTTCTTCGCCTTTGGACTACCGACTTTTGAGGTCACTGCCATTATTTCCATGCTCATCGTTACTCTCGTGATTATGACCGAAACCACAGCAGATATCATTGCAGTGGGTGAGATTGTAGGTACCCAAGTGGATGCGGATCGTATCTCGAATGGCTTGCGTGCCGATATGTTATCGAGTGCGGTGGCACCGGTTTTTGGTTCCTTCATGCAAAGTGCTTTTGCGCAAAATGTGGGTTTAGTAGCTATTACCGGAATTAAAAGCCGATTTGTGGTCGCTGCGGGCGGCATGATTTTAGTCGTGCTGGGTTTACTGCCAATTATGGGGCGTTTGATTGCCGCAATTCCTGTACCTGTACTGGGCGGTGCGGGTCTGGTGCTTTTTGGAACCGTTGCTGCGAGCGGAATTCGTACCTTGGCTAAAATTGATTATAACGAGCAAAAAAATCTTATCATTGTCGCGACGGCCATTGCAGCAGGCATGATTCCAATTATTGATCATTCCTTTTATGCCAACTTTCCAAAATGGGTGCAAACCTTATTTCATTCGGGGATCAGTTCAACCTGCTTAATGGCCATTTTACTCAACCTGTTATTCAATCATCTAAACTTATTTAAAAATAAAAGTACGGCAACAGCCAAAGTTGTGGCAAAGCTTCCACATTAGAAAGTTTAAACCAGATTGTAAGCAGCCCGGAAAATGGGCTATTTTTTTATCAAAAATTAAAAAAGTTGGCTTTGTTCTTGCTTAATTCAAAACGTGATTTTTTCATTCCACTGGGGACCCTTATTTATGAAATTCACTCAACTTACGGCTGCAACATTACTTGTATTAGGTGCGGCATCCGCACAGGCAAAACCGGTCTGGCAAGACTTCAGTGTCACCGGACTTTATGGGGAAAACTATGAGGTGGTCGATGAAAAACAGGCGACTGCCACCTTTGAGTATGTGGCAAAAGTAAAATATGCAGATGTATTTTTCTTCATTGACCGCATGCGTGGTGCAGATGATGTTAAATCCAGTTATTTTGAGTTTTCACCACGATTAAGTTTGGGTGAAATATCAGGCCAGAAGCTTGCCTTTGGTCCGGTTAAAGACGTATTGATTGCAACAACCTGGGAAGGTGGAGAGGGTTTTGATAATTTCCTGTATGGGGTAGGTTTCGATCTGGATATTCCATATTTCCGTTATGCTGGCATTCATCTTTATCGAGCTAATAATGAGAGTATTGAGGATGATTACCAGTTGACACTCACCTATGCCGTGCCATTCAAACTGGGTACTGAAGAATTCCTGGTGGATGGCTTCCTGGATTGGTCAACAGCAGAAGATGATCATAAAAGCGAAATGAACTGGACGACACAATGGAAATGGAATGTCGGCAAACACATTTCGCCAGAAACTAACCTGTATCTGGGGGTTGAACATTCTGTCTGGAACAATAAATTCGGAATCCCGAATGCTGATGAAAATAATGTCAGTGCTTTGGTGAAATATCACTTCTAGACAAAGTGATGAAGAAATAAGTAAAAGCCCTGATAAAAAGGGCTTTTTTAATATACTTAAAATACGATCTGGATGCTTTTAGGGAAAGGATGAACATCACAGTTTGATCCGCTACCTATACGCTCCACCACCACAAACTCACTGGGGGCTTCAAGCGTCAATAAAGGATGATGCCAGGTTCCGGCACGATAATTCACGCCTTGCGAACCATCACTGATAAATGCCTGAATCTGACTAATATCGGGCTGTGTATGATCAAGTTCAGGCGCTACAACGATTAAAAATTGCTGGCCATGCATTGGAATAAAAGCCTGTGATCCTAAAGGATGCCTTTCCAGCATTGAGATATGAAAAGGAATTGTCGTGGCTTGTATATTTCTAAAAATACTCATTCCGACCTTGGTATCACTTTCTACTTCAGCCAAAGCATGATAACGCTCAGTCTGCTGCTCATTGATATGAAAATAATGATTACCCTGACAGGCAATGACTTCTCCAAAAGGCAGAAAACTTTCAGTGCTTAAAGACTGTATTTTTATACTTTGCATAGACATATCATTCATCCTTCAAGCCAATTTACCCCAGAGCCGAATCCGGCTGATGCCACCGTCCGGAATCATGTTGACACGAATATGGGAAATTTTTTCGTGCTGTAAAATTTTATTGATGTAATGATGAATATGATCCATTTGCATGGACTGGGCTTCTAACAAAAAAGGCCAGAACATGCTTTGTGGAATGAGTTGCTCATCGGTTGCATCCTCAACATAGATGGCTTGAATAGAAACCTCGGCAGGGAAGTTACCTTTAAAATGGGCGGTATCAATTTCAATTTTCTCGATTCGGGCACTCGATCCTAAAGCCAAAATGCACCAGTCAAATCCTGGAGCACGACGCCGTTTGGTTTCCCAGCCATCGCCCATGTTAATGCCACGCCCCGGATTAATCAGGTTGCGTGGATGTCCAAAATGCGCATCGCTATAGGCAACGACACGACCACCATGTTCGAGAGCCAAGACATCCAGCACTTGATCACGATCTTGCAGATCGATTTTTACCTGGCCATAGACCTTAAAACGTGCAATCCCACCGTCAGGATAAATATTCAAACGGACATGGGTAAATATCTGCTTTGCTGAAATCTGAAAAATATGATGTTGACTGGGTCCCAGGACATTATTTTCCAGAATGCTGATCCATTCTGCCTGATCAAGATTTCCATCTGGCGCATAACATGCTTGCACAGCAGCAGAAGCCGGATAATTGCCGCTAAAAAAAGTCGTATCAATATCCAGTGCCTGGATTTGACCCGCAACAGCAAGTTTAATGATAGCCCAATCATAGCCCGCGTGGCGCTTGCGACGGGTTTCCCAGCCATCCATCCATTTGCCATGCTCATCAAACTTGTCTTCGATAAAGACCGGTGTCTCAAACTGCAACATGCGTTTCGCTTCAGCAAAAAACTCATCTGAACATTCAAGAATTTCTGCGCCAATTCGCGCATCTGCAAGGTTAGTTAACTGCTGTACTGGAGCAGGCAGATCAAAAATTGGAGCTAATAAGGTCGCCATCTTAAATTTCCATCATCATTGTTATACGTCACATGAATATGCATTTTTATAAACCCAGATTTGATTCTGTATTTATAAAAACAGGACATTGAAGGAATTTAAAAGCACAGCGTATGCCAACTTTCGCAATTTTTTTAGTGCATCTTTTTTCAAGGATGGCACGTTTTTAGCATTTTAGCTGGCAATGAAGATGAAATAGCCAGGAGAAATAGATGGAAATTGCAATTATTGGGGCAGGTATGGGCGGATTAACCACAGGAATTGCACTAAAAAAGTTCGGACATCAAGTCACCATCTATGAGCAGGCAGAACAGATTTTACCTGTCGGTGCTGCAATTTCCTTGTGGTCAAACGGGGTGAAGTGTTTGAATTATCTGGGCTTAACTGAGCAGGTTGCAAAGCTAGGTGGCCAGATGAATGACTTAGCCTATATCGATGGTTTGAATGGTGAGGTCATGACGCAGTTTAGTCTGGCGCCGTTAATTGAAGAAGTCGGTCAACGTCCATATCCGGTATCGCGTGCTGAATTACAAAATATGTTAATGGATGAGTTTGGCCGGCAGGATATTCAGCTCGGTAAAAAAATGGTGTCTATTGAGGATAAGGGGCAACACGTCGAAATCGGTTTTCAGGATGGCAGCACTGCTTCTGCAGCATTATTGATTGGCGCAGATGGTACCCATTCCATAACGCGTCAGTATGTCTTGGGCAAACAGGTTGAGCGTCGTTATGCCGGTTATGTGAACTGGAACGGACTGGTTGAGATCTCTGAAGATTTAGCGCCTGCACAGCAGTGGACCACGTTTGTCGGTGAAGGCAAACGTGCTTCACTGATGCCTGTGGCAGAGCATCGCTTTTATTTCTTCTTTGATGTGCCATTGCGCGCAGGTCTGGAAAATCAGCGTTCGGAATATAAGACCCTATTAAAGCAATATTTCTCTGGCTGGTGCCCACAGGTTCAATACCTGATTGAGAGTATTGATGAGCAGAAAACCAATCGTGTCGAAATCCATGATATTGAGCCTTTTACCCAGTTTTATAAGGGCCGTGTGGTAATTTTAGGGGATGCGGCACATAGCACCACACCGGATATCGGGCAGGGAGGTTGCCAGGCAATGGAAGATGCGGTCTATCTGGCACGTGCCTTACAAATTAATACGCTAGGTCTGGAAGATGCCCTGAAACGTTATCAGAATAAACGCAATGAACGCGCCAATGAATTGCTGCTACGTGCACGTAAGCGTTGTGATGTCACGCATATGAAAGATGAGCAAATTACCAAAGACTGGTATGCAGACCTGCGTAAAGAGCAAGGCCCACATATTATGAAAGGCATTATTAGCAATATTGTGGGTAATCCATTGGATTAAGCCTCATTAATGGCATCACATATCTAGAAACCGCGATTTTAACCATCGCGGTTTTTTTATTTAAGTATGAAAATACTACAGTTGCTGCACCTTGCTTTTTAAGGCTTCCATTTGTTCAATAATATGTTTGATCATCAACTGGGAAACGCGTGAAATCTGGCGTTTAGGCGCCACACAGAGGGCAATGGTCAGCGGATGCAGCCCTTTTTCAGTGACAGGTTTAAAGACCACTTCATCTCGCTCGACATAGGGTAAAACATCGAGATAACTAAAAATTCCAATCCCGGAATTCGCCTTAATGAGAGTATTCATCAGACGGATATCATTCGATTCCGTTTTACGTGCAGGTATAAATTGATGATGTTTATACAGTGCCTGTACATAATCATGAATAATCAGGGGTTCGGCCGGAATAAAATGGTTGTCATTCAAGGTATCGGAAAAACAGATCTTTTCTGCTTGAGCAAGAGGATGTGATTTACCCATCACAAAACCTAAAGGCAGTTCCAGAAAATGAAGGACTTCAATATGTTGATGGGACTTTGGATTCAGGATCAGGCCAAAATCCAGTTCTGCCTCAATCACTTTTTTGGCTACAATTTCACTGTCTGCGACCCGGATATTAAAATTGATCCAGGGATAATGTTCATACATATATTGCATGGACTGCATGACAAAACCATCATTTAAGGCAGAAATTAAACCGAATTCGATGGTCCCACGCGTAAGTCCCTGAATTTCATCAAAGCGAATCCGGGTTTGCTGGAATTCTTTTTGCCATTTCATAACATCGGCATAGAGTAATTCGCCCGCCAGTGTCAATTTTAAACCATTGGGCAAGCGCTCAAATAACACAATTCCCAGTTCTTCTTCAGCCAGAGCAATTTGCCGATGTACTGCAGACACGGAAATGAATAATTGATCTGCGGCCTTGCGTAAACTTCCCGTTTTCGCCACCGCGAGAAAATATTCTGAAAATCGGGAAAAAGGCGTATTCATTAATTTACTCAAGCGAAGAACCACCGTTTATTCATATCAATATTTGAGATAACCGTAATTTATGCGAGTTTTATGCCAAAGAAGGCAGCTTTAATCGGCAAGTATATTTGTACATGGTTGACGTGTTCTAATTTTAAGAATGAATAGTACGAATCATTCTAATAGACAGAATGACAATAAATTAAGTAATTTCAATCATAAGCAAAGCCAAAATTGCACAGTTCTGCAATGTTCAAGGCCTGTAAAAAGAGACCATCCACAGTAAAAATATAGGTTTGATATGAACGCCATTCCAGTCATCAATTTATTCAACAAACCCTGCTATAGCCAGATTGATGATCAGGACTGGGACATTCTGGCTCGTCACTGGTATCCGGTTGCACGGATTCAGGACGTTTCTACCCAACCGCAACAAGTGACCCTGCTTGATGTCAAACTGGCATTGTACAAAACAGAAAGTGGAGATATTCATCTGGTCCGTGATCTCTGTCCACACCGGGGTGTACCCTTAACCAAAGGCTGGGTTTCGGGTGAAAATCTGGTCTGTCCTTATCATGGTCTACACTACAATGGCCAGGGAAAATGTATCAAAATTCCTGCACAACCCGAGCTGACCAGTATTTCTGAGCGCTTTTCTCTGACTAAATTTCCTGTAGTGGAAAAATATGGCTTGATCTGGACCAGTATTTTTAGCCGTGACGAAGCAAAAGCCAATTTTCCTGTTTTAGATACCTGGGAGATGCCAGAACATCAGGCAATTTTACCGCCGTTTGTCGATATTGCCGGCTCAAGTGGCCGTCAACTGGAAGGCTTTATTGATGTTGCACATTTTGCCTGGGTTCATCAGGGGTCTTTCGCAGATCCTGAAAATCAGGTTGTACCCAAATACACGACAGAACGTACAGATTACGGCCTGCATACCGAATATGTTAGCAGTGTCAGCAACTATCCACATGGTATGCAAGATTTGGCACCGGAAGGCTTTTTGTGGAAACGTGTATTTGATGTCTATCCACCGTTTTCTGCAGTACTTACCGTACATTTCCCAGAACAGGGACTATTAAAAATTCTCAATGCCTGTTGCCCGGTCTCACACAATAAAACCCGTTTATTTGTGCCACTGACACGCAACTTCGATACCACAGGAGATTTACAGGCGGTATATGACTTCAATGCACAAATTTTTGCCGAAGATCAGGACATGGTGGAAAGCCAGAAACCTGAAGAATTACCGCTCGATATTTCCATGGAAGCACACTTTGAAGCGGATCGTTCTTCAACCACCTACCGTCGCATCTTAGCTGAGTGGGGATTAAGTAAACGTTATGTTGTCTAATATATCTTAAAATTTAAAAATATGGATTAAATTTTGAATAAAAACCCTATATTTTAATATAGTGGTTTTTATTTATATTTCTTTAAATGATAAAAATATTATTTATACCTCCTTATTCTTTAATTAAAATTGATTAATATTGTCAAAATTTGGAAATTAAAATAAATCAATCTAGGCAAGCTTCAATTAGCTAGTTCCAACTTCCTTCAATGAGGAGAGAAAAGAATAATATCTGTAAGACATCAATATTTCGGTGCATTAAAGCTAAATCCAATTATTAAAAAACCATTAATCTATTTTAATATTAATAACTTATATTAAAAATAACTCCATTCCATCAATGAAGCTCAATACATGGTTCTATCATCTACATTTATCTTTGCTCATGAAAAATATGAAGCTTGGATTAAAAAAAGGAATGCGCAAATTAAAGGCATTTTATTTTATCGCACCACTAATAAGCAAAAATAAAAAATAAATCCATTTTATAAATTAAATTCCCTATCAATCATAAAATAAGCTTTTATAAATTTAATATCATCACGCTTTAATTAAATCATAAAAATAAAAACATCTTATTTTAAAACCATATTTTTATTATTTTTGATAAAAACTGGAATGCTTATTGCTAATTATATATTGAACAGACTGAGCACATTTAAGTGAAGTCATTTTAAAGCATGTGTTGCATGACACAGAACAACCAAGAGCAGAATAGAATGAAAGAAAAAAATAGCTTGAAAACCGGATTGAAAAAATTGGTAGGGGTGTTAATTACAAGTGGTGTAATGGGCATGGCCGCTGTCGCCAATGTTCAGGCCCAAGATAAAGCTGCATTTGTTTATATTGGCCCAACCAGCGACCATGGCTGGACTTATTCTCATGACCAGGGTCGTATCAAGGCTGAAAAAACACTAACTGGAAAATATAAAACCTCTTATATCGAAAATGTCCCGGAAACAGCAGATGCCGAACGGGTGATCCGTAACCTGGCGCAGCAAGGCAATAAAGTTATTTTTGCGACTTCATTTGGTTATATGAATGCAATGGAGAAAGTATCCAGGCAATTTCCAAATACCGTATTTATGCATGCAACCGGTTATAAGCAGGGCAAAAATTTAGGGGTATATGACGTACGCACCTATGAAGGTGCTTATATGCTGGGTGTAGTCGCCGGTCAAAAAACCAAAAATAATGTTTTGGGCGTAGTTGCGTCTTTTCCGATTCCTGAAGTTATCCGTAATATCAATGCCTATACCCTCGGCGCACAAAGTGTAAATCCAAAAATTAAAACCAAAGTCATTTGGGTGAATTCATGGTTTAACCCGGGTAAAGAACGTGACGCAGCCCTAGCTTTGATTGCTCAAGGCGCGGATGTACTGATGCAAAATACCGATTCTCCGGCAGTGGTACAGGCGGCTGAACAAAAAGGTGTCTTTGCTTTTGGCTGGGATTCTGACATGAGCAAATTTGGACCTAAGGCGCATCTTGCAGCATCCGTTCTACATTGGGAAAAAATCTACACTCCGGTAATGACACAAGTCAGCAATAAAAACTGGAAACCAAGTGCCATGTGGTATGGCGTAAAACAAAAAGCAGTAAATATCGAAAGCTTTGGTCCTTCAGTATCTGCAGCCTCTAAAGCAAAAGCGCTGAGTGTACGTGATGGCCTTTTAAAGGGCACAGTACATCCATTTACTGGTCCGCTTCATAAACAGGATGGCACATTGGTATTGGCAAAAGGCAAGCGCCTAGATGATGCAGCACTAAGTAAAATGAATTACTACGTGAAGGGCGTAGAGGGCTCATTACCTAAATAAAGCTTTGTCATTTTGCAATTCAAAAAACTTTAAATACTTTGATGTACTTTTCTGCATCCATTTGCATGCCTGACAACCATCGATGGATGCTGCATTACTACAGCATTGAATAGGGCACTGATGATGACCTCTCAACACGATAGATCTGCTCATATACAAAAGAGGAACATGGCTTCTTCAGGTGTACCGCGTTTACAGCTGATTAATATCTGTAAAAGTTACAATTCACTAAAAGCAAATGACCAGATTCATTTAACCGTTCAACCTGGGCAGATTCATGCCATTTTGGGTGAAAATGGTGCAGGCAAAAGTACTCTGATGAAAATCATTTATGGGGCAACCAAGGCCAATCAGGGACAGATCCTCTGGAATGGTAAAGAAGTTCATATTGATAATCCGTCGATGGCAAGAAAGCTCGGGATTGGCATGGTCTATCAGCATTTTTCTTTGTTTGAAACCTTGACCGTGGTGGAGAATATTTCGCTGGGACTGGATGAAAAGATTCCTTTAAAAGCTCTAAGTCAAAAAATTATTGCAGTCTCAGAACAATATGGTTTACCGATTGATCCACGCCGCGAAGTACATTCTTTATCGGTAGGTGAGCGGCAACGTGTCGAAATTATTCGTTGCCTTTTACAAAACCCGGCTTTAATCATTTTAGACGAACCCACCTCGGTACTGACACCACAAGCGGTACGGCAACTGTTTAAGACCTTGCGTTTATTGGCCTCCCAAGGCGTTTCAATTTTATATATCAGTCATAAATTACATGAGATTAAAGAACTCTGTGATGAAGCGACCATCTTGCGCAATGGCCGTGTGACCGGAAATATTAATCCCAAAGACAACAGCACCAGTGATTTAGCGCGCTTAATGATTGGCCGTGATTTACCGACCTATGTACGCCCTGAATATACAGGTGAAAAACAGGTGCTGTTTCAGGTCGAGAATCTCAATTACCAGTCCGATGATCCATTTGGTGTGTCGCTGAAAAATATCAATTTAAATATTTGTGCCGGTGAAATTGTAGGAATCGCTGGGATTTCCGGCAATGGGCAAGCAGAATTGCTGTCTTTATTGTCGGGTGAAAATAGCCTGAAACATGGCAGGATGGTTCTGGATCAAATCGATATTTCCCGATTCAGTCCTGGACAACGGCGTGACTTGGGTCTGGGCTTTGTACCTGAAGAACGTCTTGGACGCGGTGCAGTCCCGAACATGACGCTGTCCCAGAATGCCTTGCTGACTGCATTTCGGCAGAATCTGACGCAATGGGGATTAATCAAGTTTGCACAATGTAAGCTTTTTGCCCAGCACTGTATTGAAAAATTCGGGGTGAAAGCCAGTGGCCCAGAGGCAGAAGCACGTTCCTTGTCCGGTGGAAATCTACAAAAATTTATTGTAGGCCGGGAAATTCTGCAAAACCCGAAATTCCTGATTGTGGCTCAACCGACCTGGGGCGTAGATGTCGGCGCGTCCATGTTTATCCGGCAAACCCTGATTGATCTCTCTCGACAAGGTGTTGCCATTTTGGTGATTTCAGAAGAACTCGAAGAGCTGTTTGAAATCAGTGATCGTCTCTGCGTATTGGCCAATGGTGAACTATCTCCAGCCATACCTACCCATGGAACCAATACTGAGAATGTTGGAGTCTTGATGTCAGGTATTCCAAGCCATGACACTGCGATCATAGTAGAGGAGCAGCAGGCTCATGCTTAATACAGTCAATAATAAATCTATAAATTGAGAGGAAAGCGACATGCATTTACTGGAACCGCGTGAACATCCATCTCAAATCATGAAGTGGCTTTCACCGCTCATTGCGCTGCTGGCCATGCTGATTGTCGGGAGTATTCTGTTTTTAATGTTGGGGATTAATCCCGCGCAAGCCATGTACATTTTCTTTATTGAACCGCTGACATCATCTTATGGCTGGAGTGAGCTGGCAGTGAAAGCCGGGCCTTTAATTCTGATTGCCTTGGGACTGGCGGTCGGATTCCGCGCCAAATTATTCAATATCGGTGCTGAAGGTCAGCTTACCATCGGGGCAATTTTTGGCGGTGGTATTGCGATTTTATTTCATGATCAAATCGGCTGGTGGATTCTCCCGTTAATGATCGTCATGGGCGCACTTGGTGGGGCACTCTGGGGTGCAATTCCTGCCTTACTGAAAACCCATTTTAATGCTGAAGAAACCCTGACCACCCTGATGATGAATTATGTTGCAGTATGTGTGTTGCTATACCTGGTCAATGGTCCCTGGCGTGATCCTGAAGGGATGAATTTTCCACAATCAGTCGTTTTTAGTGAGAGTGCGACGCTGCCATTCATTGTAGAAGGCACACGCATTAATGCCTCTATCTTTATCATTTTTTTTGCAGTTTTCCTGTTTTGGGTCTTTATGCGTAAAAGTCTGACGGCCTATAAACTGGAAGTCAGCGGTCAGGCACCTTTAGCTGCAAAATACGCAGGTTTTTCTTCCTCCAAAGCCATCTGGATGAGTCTGGTGATTTCCGGAATGATGGCAGGTATTGCCGGACTCTGTGAAGTGGCTGGACCTATTGGTCAGCTGAATCCGAACCTGTCCCCAGGTTATGGCTATGCAGCGATTATCGTGGCCTATCTCGGGCGTTTGAACCCCATCGGTATTGTGCTGTCAGGCTGTTTTATGGCGCTGATTTATCTGGGCGGTGAAATGGCACAAATGCAGCTCCAGCTTCCGGTCGCGATTACCGGTATCTTCCAGGGTCTGCTGTTATTTTTCCTGCTGGCTTCCGATGCATTAATTGAAAACCGTTACCGTTTTAGCAAAAAAATGGCGCCACCAGTCCCTCAGCCCACAGCAACCACCCTCTAACCCAATGTTGTCTACAGCAAAAGGAAGCATGATATGGCTTTAGAAATAACTGCAATTCTTGCAGGTACTGTTGCGGCAGCAACACCACTGATTTTCGCAGGTCTGGGGGAATTGGTCACACAGCGGACTGGTGTGATTAATCTTGGAGTAGAAGGGATGATGCTGGTCGGTGCAATTGCAGGTTTTGCCTTTGCTGCGCAATATGATGCCAGTGTGTTAAGTGCCTTATTGATGGGTGGTCTGGCAGGCATGCTGATGGCCCTGATTTTTGCCTTTTTTACCTTGTCTTTAAGTACCAATCAATCCGCGTGTGGTTTGGCTTTAACCATTTTTGGACTCGGTATCTCTGCATTTTTGGGTCAGAACTACGTCAGTATGGCTTTACCGGGTCTGGCTAATTTTAATATTCCACTATTAGCGGATATTCCAGTATTGGGTCCGATTTTATTCCAGCAAAACTATGTGGTGTATCTGTCCATCTTGAGCTTTTTTCTGGTGTGGTTTGTCTTGGCAAAAACCCGTCTGGGCTTATTGCTTAAAGCAGTTGGAGAATCACCGGAAAGTGCGCATGCCATGGGTTATCACGTGTTGGCGATTCGTTATGGCGCAGTGCTATTTGGCGGTTTGATGGCAGGGGTTGGCGGGGCATTTTTATCAACCGTGTATACACCAATGTGGATCGAAAATATGGTGGCTGGTCGCGGCTGGATTGCCATTGCACTAGTGGTGTTTGCGGTGTGGAAACCCACACGTTTAATGCTCGGTGCTTACCTGTTTGGTGGCGTCACCATTTTACAATTTCACGCCCAGGCGCTTGGAATCAAGGTGCCGAATGAGCTGCTTGCCGCATTGCCCTATATAGCCACCATTGTGGTGCTGGTCATGATTTCGCGGAATAAAAGAGTGTTGAAAATGAATTTACCATCTTCTTTAGGCAAAACCTTCGTGCCATAACCGCAGCCATTCATCATAAATAGAAGAGATTTGAGTATAAATCATGAAAATTTTAACAGCTTCCTATGTCCTCACCATGAATGTGCAGAATGAATGCATTAAAAATGGCGCGATACTGATTGAGGGCGAACAAATAAAAGCAGTGGGTACATTGGCACAGTTAACTCAATGCTATCCACAGGCGCTCATTGAGGATTACCCACAAACAATCCTGATGCCGGGCTTGATCAATACCCATTGTCATTCCGGTTTATTGCGTGGCACGGCAGAAGGATTACCAGTGTGGGATTGGTTACAGCAGTATATTGACCCGATGCACCGGGTACTGACACCAGAGGATGCGAAGATTGCCTCTTATTTGTGTTATGCCGAGGCACTTTACAATATGGCTTGAGCGTACGCTCAATTCAAGATCTCGTTGCAGCAAGTATCGGCGGTCAAAGTGTAGGCGAGACTCTAGAAGGTGACCGACGCTTTGATTTTGTGGTTCGTTTAAGTGATGAGGACCGTAATCTTGCAAGTGTTGCTCAGTTGCCCTTACAGCTTCCAAATGGTGGACAGATTGTATTGGCGGATGTTGCGATGGTGAGTACGATTGAAGGTGTGAATCAGGTCAGTCGTGAAAACGGTAAGCGTCGTATTGTCGTGACGACCAATGTTGACGGGCGTGATTTAGGATCATATGTCGCAGAACTACAAAAGCAAGTGAAAAATTATGAGCTGCCAAGTGGTTACTGGATTGAATATGGTGGGCAATTTGAAAATCTGGCTTCAGCCAGATCACGTATGCAAATAGTGATTCCACTTGCCTTACTGACAATCTTTATTCTACTTATGGTTGTTTTCCATAATGTTAAAGAAAGCCTTCTTGTTTTTACCGGTGTACCTTTTGCGTTGACAGGTGGAGTATTGTTCCTTTGGCTTCGTGATATTCCATTATCGATGTCAGCAGGTATTGGATTTATTGCATTGTCAGGTGTCGCCGTACTGAATGGACTTGTAATGTTGACGTTTATTAAAGAGTTAAGACATCAATACAGTTTAGAGGAAGCCGTGTGGAGAGGGGCGATCTTACGCTTACGCCCTGTGCTGATGACCGCTTGTGTGGCTTCACTTGGTTTTGTACCCATGGCTCTTGCCACAGGAACTGGTGCGGAAGTACAGAGACCCTTGGCAACTGTGGTGATTGGCGGGATTATTTCATCAACTTTGCTTACTTTAGTCCTGTTGCCGATACTGTATCTCTGGATAAATAAGCACCAACAAAACTCTAAACTATTGGTGCAACAGGAATATTAACACTACGAATTAGAGCTTATAAAAGATAGGCATTATAGAAACCTGTTAAATAATTATTTCTATCAGTGCCATCTTTTATTCAAAACTGCTTAAAAACAAGCTGACCCTAAAATATGTCGGCTTGTTGCTACGGGGAGGGTGGCTGAACTATTTATAAGCAATGTTTCATTGGGAACCAATTAGGTTAAATTTAAACAGGCTTCTATCGGGTGGGTGGCTTTGATCAATAATTACCAGATTTGATTAATGATTTATTCTTATACATATTTTCATCTGCTTCAATGATGGCAGTTGATAACCCATATGTCGGATTACGCATTGCCAGGCCAATTGCAGCACTAATACCAGCTTCTGCGAAAGCCTTTTGAATTCTTGATACAAGTCTTTTAGCATTTTCCAGATTGGTTTCTATGCTGAGTACAGCGAACTCATCACCACCTAAGCGAGCAACAATATCATTGCTACGGACTATATCTTTTAGCGTGAGTGCCATTCTCTGGATTAGATCATCACCCACCGTATGTCCCAGGCTATCATTTGTAATCTTAAGATCATTAAGATCTATCATTAATACAGCTGTAGGATGCCCATAGCGTTTGCACCGCTCTTCTTCTAATTCAATTAAACGGTCCCAAGCACGACGATTAAAAAGCCCAGTCATTGGATCAGACAATGCTTCCAATTCAAACCGTTCAGCTCTACGCACATGTTCAGCCGCTTTTAATTCAGCCTGAATCGTATAACTAAGCACTTTGGCTATGAGGTCGAATAGTGGAGTATCTTCAACAAGAATTTTAGATTGAGGTTCAGGATCAATCGCACAGAGGGTACCAAACAGTGAGCCATCTTCTTTTAAAAGAGGTTGACCAATATAGGCTTGAATAGTAACTAGCTGATTTATTGGTGCATTCGCATATATTTGAATATCAGGTGAATAGGGAACTATACGCGGCGCATTATTTAGTACCATTTGTGAGCAGAAAGAATCAGCCCAATTAAACACTTGCCCAGGCTTAATGTCATAGCCATTGTCTTCACTCAACAGTACAATCCAGTCATTACCCTCCGTACGGGTAATCATCCATAACTTAAATCCAAATCGTTGAGATAAAAATTTTAAAATGGCCTGGCCAGCTTCTTCAAAATTCTTGAAATTTGCATTGTGCATAGAGAGAACCTATTTCCGTATAGTCTGATAATTTACCGTTATTCTAACCAACCCTGATATTCACCAATAATTTAATTTACTAGAAAAAAAGCTAAAATACTGTTTTGAAAGGAGTTCTATATATTGGCTAGCATTGAATATTCTTAAGATGTTTATAATAGCTTAAAGTTAAATTTAGATCTTTTAGGAGGCTCTCTTTTGTGTATTCAGAGGACTCTAGCTTAAGCATATTAGATAAGAAATTGGTTTCAAATTCACGAGGATAATCTTCACATAAAATTATTTTCTTCGTTTCAACTGAGATAATATCTGATTCAAGCTGATTTATAAAACCAGCGAGAGTATTTTCTGATTGTTCTATGGACGTAATAATTGGCTTTACCTTATCTTCAGGCTGTGATCTCTGGCAAGTACAAACGGAAAAGGATAGCAGTAAAACAGGTAAAAGGTTCACTTTCATGGTCTATTCTTCTCTATCATTTTAATTAAAGTATAACTATTATTTATTCAAATAAAACCAAGTATTTGCATCAGGTATTTTCAACTTATGCTCAAAATAAAGACGCAAATTTCCGGAAATGTTCAATAGCTTTCTGATTAAAGGTCATTTTTCATTTGACCTTAAACCAATGATGTTATTTTGATGTTACAAAATAAATAAACTCAACCAATTAGAGTATTCAAATTATGAATTTACAGGTTTATCAGGAATATTTACAATATTCTTCGAATACTGCTGCATATTTTTTTAATTGCTAAAGTTGAATATCAACACCATATATTTAATTTTGCCCCTACTAAGTCACCTTCTCAAGTCTCAAACATAATTGAATAGGTTGATGATATTGATCAAATTGATTTCGCTTATATTAATTTTCAATCTAATAAAAAATCAAAAAAAAAATTGTTCTCCAAGAGAATTTTATAATTTAAAACCTTGTAACGCTTTAATTATAGGTCTTTCTTTCCGAATTATATAAAATATAGCTGTAGAAGTCGGAGAGCTTCCTAATGACAAAAATTGAGATCTTATTAATTATTGTAGCTGTCATGATTATATCCATGATGATTTACGCCGTAGGACAAACATTCAATTAGGTAAAGCCACTCGAAAGAGTGGTTTTTAATATCGAACATATAATGTATTTGTAATATACTGCTATTCTAATTAACTCAGAATAATCGTATAAAATATATTCTAATGAGATTAAGAATATAACTATGATGACTAAAATAGAAATATTTATATCCATATTGGCGGTGATAGGGATTGCCAGTACTATTTACATGGTTTGCCAACCGGTTAACTGAATTATTTGATCTTGCACGAGATTTTCTAAAGAGAGATTTTTGGTTGTTACGTGTAGTATCAATTTCAGTAGAATTTTGGCCGATCTAACATAATCTTACAAAGTTGTTTTCTCATTCCTTAGTATAAGTTGAAATATAATGTAAAGTTTCGCCCTTGTGCAAAGGGGAACATCATGAAAAATCTAGGTTTTTTTAGTTATTGCAATGTTATTTGGTTGCACTGAAAAAGAGTTTGATGATCCACCCTCAGATTCAAAAGTTGCGAATGAACAAAAACTCAGTGCTATAAGAGAAATAACAAAAAACTTCATTCCTAATCCAGATTCTGCGGTAATGCTCCCTGCAAATAATTGAGTTTAAAAGTAGAAAATCGAATAATCTTTATCCAAGGAGATTTTCTATGAAAATATCTAAATATTCAGACAGCTTAATTATGAGTATTTTGAAACAAGCTGAAGCAGGAACACCTGTTCCAAACCTTTGCCGTGAGCATGGAATGAGCACCGCAACTTTCTATAAGTGGAAGTCTAAATATGGCGGGATGGATCTTTCCATGATGACTAGGCTTAAAGAATTAGAGGCTGAAAATGCCCGTTTAAAACGTATGTATGCTGATGAGCGGCTTAAATCTGACATTTTACAAGATGCTCTTTCAAAAAAGTTTTAAGGCCAGTTCAGCGGAAGTCTCTTGCACAGCAGGCTGCTGAGCAGTTTAAGATTTCTATCAGCATGGCCTGTTTAATTTTTAATGTTAGCCAAACCTGTTACCGCTATAAAGCTCTTTTGAAAGAGGAAAATGTTCAAATCGCTGAGTGGTTGATTAAGCTAACAAATGAAAATAAAACGTGGGGTTTTAAACTCTGCTATCTGTATTTGCGCAATGTCAAAGGTTATGGATGGAATCACAAACGCATATATCGGATCTACAAAGAGTGGTGGCAGTCCAAATGTAAGGCATATATGAAGTTATTGTTTAGTACACTTCGTTTAACTTATGTTTACCTAAAGACCACTTCATAATTTAATTTAATTAAAATTCTATATATTACAAAAATTTATGTGTATTTTTATAATTTTTCAAAAAATCTACTTCATGAACCTAGCATATTCAAGTTCTTATCTGATTTATGCCTCGCTCAGATAAAATGATGTAAGTAAAAGTCTCTTGATCGTTTTTAAAATTATTTTTAGTGATCAGAAGCCAGCAAATAAAAAAGCTTCTCAATTGAAATCACAAAAATATTTAACTCAAGGTCAGATATACCGACTAAAATTTAAAAGAGATCACAGTTCTGCTGTAATCTCTTTTCATGTCTAAATTTTAATTAAGATTGTGATGTTTCAAGCTGAGCAATAGGTTCTACTTTTAACGTTGCTTGACGATTTTCATAAATAACTTTTGCCAACAAAGCAAGGAATGAAATTGCTGCAGGTATTGCCAATAGAAAGAAAATCTGTGCCAGTCCAAGTTCATAACTAAAAATCAAAGAACCATAAAAAGCGCCAAGAATTGCACCTGTACGTCCAATACCATGCATCCATGAAACTCCTACTGCACGGCAGGATGTCGGATAAGTAATGGCGGCAAGTGGTAATAAAGAAGATTGTGCACCAGCCAAAAGAGCACCGATCAGAAAAATTGTTATTCCCAGTAAGAGCACATGAGTATGTACCAAACCTGCGATAATGAAAAATAGAACAGCAATGAGATAAGAATATTTTATCACTTTGGTGGGTTTTACTTTATTCATATACCAGCCCATGATGATGGCGCCGACAACGCCACCAAAAGGAAAAATCGCAGCAATTAAACTAAATTGCTGTGTCGTGAGTCCTGCTGTTTTTAAAATGGTCGGCATCCAGCTGGTTAATAGATAAAAGACCAATAGGCTAGTAAAACAGCACACCCATAAAAAGATCGAATTCCAGCGATAACCAGCCCAAAGTGCTTTAACCGGATTTTCTGTGGTTTCGCATTGAGACTCATCCAAAGATAGTTTAGCAGTAGGGTTTAAACGTTTACCTTCGATCTGACTAAGAATGACACATGCTCGATCATACTGATCACTCTTTACTAAATATTGCACAGATTCAGGCAATTTCATGCATAAAATAACTGCGAGTACAAGAGGAATAATACCGCCAATCATAATGACAATTTCCCAGCCAAAATGATCGAGTAAATAAGCTGAAAGCACCCCACCAAAGGAAATTCCAAGCATAAAGCCACAACCCGCCAGACCTGTTAAAAAGGCCTTACGTTTTGCAGGCATATATTCTGAAACCAAGGTACTAATATTCGGCATAGCAGCACCTAGCCCCAGACCCGTAATAAAGCGATAAAGCATCAGTTCGTAAGTGGTGTTAGCAAAACCACATAAAATTGTGAATCCTGAAAACAGTACACATGTACTGATGATTAAACCTTTACGACCAAACTTGTCTGCCAAGGGGCCTGAAAATAGTGCACCTAAACACATTCCTATGAGTGCAGCACTCATTACTGGCGCAAGCGCAGGCTTACTGATTCCCCAGTCTTCAATGAGCTGAGGTGCAATAAAACCAATAATACCGGTATCTAAACCATCACAAAAAAAGACCAAAAAGCCGAAAGCAAACACCATCCACTGGAAAGGGGAAAGTTTCTCTCGGTCAATAATATGCTGTGGTTGAATTATTCGCATGCTCACTCCTTCGTTCTACTATTTCTAATTGATGATGAAAACAAAGCGTGAAAAAAAAGTGCACTTTGTTTATTTAACTTTGATTGAACAAAAGAATAGAAATTTCCACTATCCAAAAAATCGCAGCTATGCATCCATTTTTAGTATTTATAACTATATATATGATTTGAAATAAATTTTCAGCTATAAGCTAGAATCTGTCACGTTAAAAACTTCATGAAAACGGATAAAACGTACAAATTTTATGGATAGTTTTTGGGGGTTTTAACCTACAAGATAAATTCAAGATAGAGGAGATCAGAAAATGACAGGTTCTTATATTGCGATTGAAAACGGGGATAAAAAATTCAATGCTTATCTTGCTGTGCCAGAAGCTGGCAAGGGTCCAGGAATTGTTTTATGTCAGGAAATCTTTGGCATCAACAGTGTAATGCGTGAAAAAGCAGATTTCCTTGCGGAAGAAGGTTATACCGTATTGGTTCCAGATTTATTCTGGCGTACTCAGGCAGGCATTGAACTGGGTTATACCGAAGCTGATTTCGCAAAAGCATTTGAGCTTTATCAAGGCTTTGATGAAAATCTTGGTATTGAAGATATTAAAGACACGCTTGCCACCTTAAAAACTTTAGATGTATGTGATGCAGAAGCCGGCTTAGGTGTCGTTGGGTATTGTCTTGGCGGTAAATTAGCTTACTTGGCTGCGTGCCGTTTGCCTGAAGTGGCATGTGCTGTGGGCTATTACGGCGTCGGGATCGAAAATAACCTGGATGAAGCGCGGAATATTCAGGGCAAGCTTGTGTTACATATGGCTGAACTTGACCAATTCTGTTCAGCTGAGGCACGTACCCAAATCACCGATGCATTATCAGCACATAAAAAGAATGTGAAAACATTCCTTTACCCAAATGTTGATCATGCCTTTGCCCGCCCACATGGTGATCATTACCACAAACCAAGTGCTTTAATTGCCCATGAACGTACAGTCACTGCATTACGTAAAGCGATTGGTCCTGAGTATGACTTGGAAGCGCTGTGGGAAGATCACTGCAAATATGAATTTGAAACCCGTGATGTCCCCGCAACGATGGCGACTATGGTGGCAGAACCTTACGTGAACCACATTCCAACCTTAACAGGCGGTGTGGGTTATGCACAGTTATCACGTTTTTACCGTCACCATTTTGTACACAATAATCCGCAAGATATGAGCTTAATCTCGATTTCCCGTACTGTGGGTGTCACACAAGTAGTAGATGAATTCATCATGCGCTTTACTCATGATCAGGAAATCGACTGGCTTATTCCTGGCATCAAACCCACCGGAAAATTTGTCGAAATTCCAATGCTGGGTGTTATTAAATTCCGTGGTCCAAAATTATGTCATGAGCATATTTACTGGGATCAGGCGAGTTTGTTGGTACAGCTCGGTTTAATCGATCCGACAGGTTTGCCCGTGGCAGGTGCAATTACTGCACACAAACTTCTTGATGAAACCTTACCTTCTAATGAATTAATGCCAACCTGGTCATCAAGTGAAGGTAAACCAATTGACTGATTTGCCTTAAGGCATTACTGAATGGGTAGATCAGTCGACCTCAGCAAGGCTGATCTGCTCCTTAAAATTCTGGAGTAAATATGAAAAAAACAGAACGTTTCTTGGCAGAAGAAGCAGATAAAAAACAACTTCGCGCTTTATTGGGTCAGTTTGCAACAGGCGTAACTGTGGTGACAACCACTGGTCAAGACGGACGTAAAGTCGGTATGACGGCAAATTCTTTTACATCAGTATCTTTAGAGCCACCCTTAATCTTATGGAATATCGCAAAAACGGCAACAAATCTGGATGATTTCCGTGAATGTGAGCATTTCGCCATTAATATCTTAAATGATCAGCAGGAGCAAACTTCTAACCATTTTGCCAAATCCGCAGCTGATAAGTTTAATTCAATTGATCAGGTAGAAGATGTTCTAGGTATTCCTGTGTTATCTGATGCATTAGCAACTTTAGTATGCAAAAACTACCAATGGGTTGAAGCCGGTGATCACTACATTATCCTCGGCCAAATTGAACACTGCAGCATGAATGTCGGAAAACCTTTGTTATTCCATAACGGTAAATACCATCAAGCACAGCTTCATCCTGTCCATTTGGAACAATGTGCTTGATTAACTCTATTCTTATCTAAATCAATTTAATTATTTACAGGCATTGCGCTTTGAGCTCAATGTCAGGGGGAAGTCATGTCTAAACATCCATTTTTAGAAACCAATAAATTCCTGCTAGGCACTTTTGCGAGCAACTGTTCTGGCGGTATGACCATTTCAAAATTGCCTGAAGGTTGGGATGCAAGCTGGGAGAAAAATTTAAAGTTAGCTCAACTCCTTGATGAGGCGGGGATCGACTTTATGCTGCCAATCGCGCGTTTTACCGGTTATGGTGGTGAAAAGGATTTCCAGGGGACAGTACTTGAAACCATTACCTGGGCATCGGCACTTTTAGCCTGTACTAAAAATCTTGTTGTATTTGCCACGATTCAGACTGCAGTGAATCATCCTATGGCGGTTGCAAAACAAATTGCCACGATGTCTAAAATTGGTCAGGACCGTGTGGGTTTAAATATTGTCGCAGGCTGGAACAAGCCCGAATATGATGCACTGGGTTTAGAGCTGCCGGATGATCATGAAACTCGCTATGGCTATGCGCAAGAATGGTATGACCTGATCAAGAAAGTTTGGGCAAGTGAAGAGCCATTTGACTTCGATGGCAAGTATTTTAAAACCAAAAACAGCTATGGTAAGCCCCGTCCTAATTTTGTACCGCCTATTTTTAATGCTGCAGGCTCAAAAAATGGCCGTGACTTTGCGATTAATAATGCAGACTTTTTATTTACACCCGTATCAGACTTGGGCCGTTCTGCTGAAGAAGTCACTGAACTGAAGCAAGCTGGTCTAGAGAGAGGGCGTACGACTAATGTGATGACATTCTCGCATGTCATTTGTCGTCCCACTTTAGAAGAAGCTCAAGCTGAGTGGCAACGTCAGCTAGATAATGCGGATATTCCGGCTTTGGATAATCTAATGAATCTCATGTTTGCCCATGCACAAAGCTTTCCTGCAGAAATTCGTCAGCAATTGCGTGACCGTATGGCCGTAGGACATGGCGGATTCCCATTGGTCGGTACACCAGAACAGGTTGCACAGAGTATTGAAGACTTGCATCAGGCAGGCTTTAGTGGAACCACTTTATCTTTCCTGGATTATGTCGAAGAATTCCCTTACTTCCGTGACAACGTCTTACCACTGCTAGAAGCAAAAGGGTTACGTTAATTTTCATCAAGCCAATCGTTATAACGGTTGGTTTTTTTTATGCACTGTAAAAAGGAAATGTTATACATGCAATTTCTGAATATGGCCTTGAAAGGCTGGGGGTTTGGTTTAATCGTTGCAGCAAGTATAAGTACACAGGCGGCAGAGTGGAGTGATACTTCCATTGCGCTCAGTTACGGAACAGAGTTTTCAGAACCGTTTAAAAACAATGGGGATGGTAGCGCCTTTGAAATTGATAAGCATATTATTTCATTAGTGCATGTCAGTGGTTATAAATACGGCAGCAATTTCTTCCAGGTCAACCTCCATCAGTCGAATAATGAACCAAATGGCAATGTATCTGGCGAAGGTGCTCAGGAAGCCTATGTGATTTACCGACATACCTTCGACTACGAAAAAATCTTTGGTGTTATTCAAGACAAACTAGATTTTCTGCGGGGAATCGGCTTGATCATCGGTGGTGACTGGAACACTAAAAATGATGATTATGGTTCTAATCGTGAAATGATTGTTGCAGGTCCAAGTATTATGTTTGATGTCCCTGGATTTTTAAACTTCAATATCTTGGGCTATTATGAAAGCAATAAGCCGAATGTGATTGATGGTAAATATACCTATGATCCATATCTGGCATTACAACTTTCATGGGGGCTTCTAATACAAAAAACAGGATTAGAATTTAATGGTATTGCGGTGTGGATGAGTGAAAAAGGAAAAAATGAGTTTGGTGGAGATACCAAGCCTGAAATCTTTATTGATACCTCAATTATGTATGATATTGGCAATGCACTCGGTACCAAAGCACAAACCTTTAAAATAGGTCCAGCTTATCAATATTGGAAAAATAAATACGGGAATGATACAAAAGGTGAGGCAGGCAAGGGGGCAACTGCAAGCGTACCAATGATTCGGGCAGCCTATCATTTCTAAAAAAGCACATCTTTGTAATATAAAAAGAGGTCTCAATTTGACCTCTTTTTAGCGACTTATAAAAAAGGAAACATATTTAAATATATATTGCTTCCCAACGTAGAAAATTAGAAGAAATTATCGTCGTGTTAAAAGCACTGGCTGTTGCAGTATCGATTTACGAATGGTATCACTCGGGCTTTCTCCAAATTGCTGTTTATATTCAATCGAAAATCGGCCTAAATGGTTAACACCCCATTTCATAGCAATATTGGTAATATTCTTTTTATCCTGAGCTGAGGACAACTCTTGATAAATACATTTTAAGCGGTAATAGCGAATATAGCTGTTAAATGACACTTTCATACGATCACGAAAAGCTTTGGATAGTTTTTGCTTAGACACACCTGCAATACGCTCCAGATCCTCACTGCAGATGTTTTGCTGGATGTTGTCGTGAATATACTGTAAAGCGCGCTTGAGAAACTCTGGATCATTATTGTGATTGTCACTCAGTAAATGGCTATAATTATTTGGCTGTGACAATAAAAGTGATTTGACTAAAATTCTTTCAAAATCATGTTTAATTTCATTCATTAAACAATCAAAGTTCATTTCTTGTTTGCTGTAAGAACCGAAATATTCAAGCAAACTCCACCATGCATTAACTCGCTCATTCTGTACTGACATGATATGGTTGAATTCAATCGGCGCATCTAGAGGTCGTTGAATTAAATCTGAAAGCGTGTTTTCAAGCAACGGTTTAGAGATTGAAATAAAGGATTGTACGCAGTCTCGTTCAATCTCAATTTCAAATTTATCGAATGGAGACACAATAGCCGCATTACCTGGGCTGGCTTCAAACACCCCATGTTCCTGACGGAAAACAGGTTTCCCGATTTTAGGGCGGCTAATGCAATAAAAGTGCATATCTTGCTGATGCTGGGTCTTAAATACAACATCCTTACCATAGATCAAGTCACCTATAATGATGCCACCCATTTGTTCACCTTTAAAACTGAAATTTAAAGGCTCTTCATGTGATAAATCTACTAATTCATGTGGGCCAATGATCTGATTAAGGCATTGATTGGCTGTATCAATCGAGTGCGTAGAAGCATGGATGCTATGCTTTAACAAATGGGCAGCTGCGTTCATCTTAAATACCAAATCAAGTGATTAAAAAAATCTACTTAAGTGATTGCAATTTTCGTTCCAAATGTTTGTATTATTTTAATATTTTTAAAATATAAATAGCTGCCAACTCAGGTTTAAGTAGGCAGCTATATGGTAAATAAAAAATATAAAAAACTTAAATTCTATGCCACATCCAATTGACTTGCAGCGGCAATAAATTTCTCACTATAAAAATGACAGTTTTCAATTTGATGTTCAGCTAAATGTGACTTCAATGCTTCAACTAAGGCAGGTGGACCACAGACATACATATTAAAGTGATTGTCTTTTAACTGTTCGGGTACTAAATGATCCTGTACATAACCTTGCAATCCCTGCCAAGCATTTGTTGGACGCGAAACCACGGGTTGGTAAAGCAGGTTTGGAAATTTTTCTTTATAGGCAGCAATACGTTCTTGTTCACACAGATGTAGCTCATGTCGTACGGCATAATATAAATGAATTGCTTGATCACTAGGTCGCATTTGATCAAGCATTGCAAGAAAAGCAGAAAGGCCCGTACCACCTGCGATAAAGTAAAGGGGATGTTCTGATGCAGATTCTCTTAAATAGAAACTGCCAAAGGGGACTTCAAGTTCTAAAGTATGGCCAACTTGGCAGTGTGATTTTAAAAATTGCCCCATTAAACCATCAGGCAGGTAACGAATTAAAAATTGCAGTTGGTTGTCTGCAGTAGGCGCATGTGCAAAAGAATAGGCCCGGTATTCACCTGTTTCAGGAACATAGATCCGGGCATATTGTCCTGCCAAAAACTGAATGGGTTGTGAATATTGGCTGGCATCTAATTTTAAAATAACCGTTTCATCAGATACCCAGTCTAGTGCAGTCACTGTTGCCTGAATTTTTAATACTTCACCTGCCTGACAGAAGGTGGAAGCATGATCAAAATAAAACGTAGCATTCGATTTCAGACGTGTCTGGCAGGCCAAGATTTTACGATCTTCCAAGTCCTGTTCAGTCAGTGCATCTTCATCGACATAGTCTTGCTCATATTGACCTGAATCACATCGACCCTGGCAGGTTGCACAAACCCCCTCACGACAGTCTAAAGGCAGGGTAATCCCTTGACGCACTGCGGCGTCAAGCAGGAGTTCGTGATCTTGTACATCAATGAAAAATGTTTTGCCATCGGAAAAATTGAGTGCCGCAGAAAGTCCCATACTCAGCTCCTTATACGTGATAGAAATCGAGTACAGAATCGATTTTGTCATTCAGTAATAAAGCATGCTGACGACGAATACGAAAATCACCATCTTCAGTACGACGCAAGACATAAGTGGCTAAACCATAGAAGCAACCTTCTAGACCCTGACGATTATAGAATGTATTCCAATTCACCTTTACTTCAAGAAGACCATCTTCACGTTCTTCGACTTGAATGTTATTAATGCTATGCAATGTACGCGGTAAAGGCGTGGCTGAAGCTGCCTTTCCGGTACGGATGCGGAATACACGATCTTCTAAGCCGGATCGGTCTTCATAATAAATATAAGACAAGCCTTGGTTTGGATCTTGGACATATTCATGCTCATTGATCCATTGGGGAATATGATACTCACTGTCTTCATCATAAAGATCGAGGTAAGCATCCCAGTCATACGCGTCACAAAGCGCTGCTTTACGGTATAAGAATTGGCTGACTGCAAATTGTAATTCCATAGACATGACTTAAACCTCCTCCACAGAACATGATTGTTTGGTGCATGCTTCGCCTGTTGCGACCATTGAATCCTCATCTGCCATTTTTAATGCACTTTGATTTAAACCTTGCAGCATGAGTTGTTTCCAATGACCATGCTGATTGACATACAGTCCCTCATGGGTAAATTCAGTCCCAATCATCACCGGATGAATATCCAGGGCTTTGGCATTATGGTTTTGGGTATAGCACCAAGTATGGTGTCCACGAGAGATATCACTCCAACGTTCTAAACGTGCCTGGAAGCCACGTTGTTGTTCACGGAATTCAACCAAATCATCTGGGGTACCGAGTCCTGAGACATTAAAAAAATCTTCAAACTGGCGGATACGGTTACGACGGGCTTCTGTCGATTCACCTTTGACGCCAATACATTGACTGATGACTTCAGTTTTGTTCCAGGCAACAGGACGCACAATACGCAGTTGCGAGCTGATTTGATCCATAAAGAACAGGCTTGGATAGAGATTTAAATTGCGTAGACGATGCATGGCCCATTCAGCGCGTTTTTCACCATATTTTTCTACCAAGTACGGCATGACGGTGCTGTAACCCGGGCGAACTGTCGGGTTGGGCATATCACTAAACAGGACACTGTGACCATTTTTGAAGCTAAACCAGCCATCATCAGTCTGTGCATCGCCTGCACCTAATTTGCTGTAGTCGAGTGTATCCAGATCATTGCCTTTGGCTGCATTGACTTGCTGACGGTGCTGTACCGTGGAGACATAATTGTAGTGTACGGTGCTGACGTGGTAGCCATCCAAGCCATTTTCATTTTGCAGTTTCCAGTTGCCTGCAAAGGTATAACTTGATTTACCTGGTAGGACTTCGAGTTCACCGGTAGGGGATTGCTCGACCATTAAATCTAAAAAGACTTTGGCATCGCCCAGAAAGTCTTCAATGGTATCGTTGGCTGTCGTGTCCAGGCTTACAAAAATAAAGCCCCTATAGTTGGCAATACGTCCTTGTTTTAAGCCACGTGTCGATTTATCAAAGTCCGGTGCATATTCACCTGGCGCTTTAACTTTCACCAAACGACCATCTGATTTATAACACCATGCGTGGAAGGGACAGGTAAAGGTAGATTGATTGCCTTTTGCTACACGGGTCAGGGTTGCACCACGGTGTTCACAGGCATTCACTAAGGCATGTAATTCACCTTTGCCATCACGGCTGACAATAATCGGTTGACGGCCAATTTGTACGGTGACAAAGTCATGATTGTTGGGAATTTCACTTTCATGGCAGGCATAAATCCAGACTTTCTCAAAAATATGCTGCATTTCCAGTTCAAAAAGGTCATGTTCAGTGAACATGTCACGCGCAATACGAAACACGCCATCTTGAGGACGGAAATCGACACAACTTTCGACAAAATTTTGCCACTCAATATTGGTTTTTGAGCTCATTTTACCCCTCCATTCAATCAATTGCTTTTTCTCGATTGAACAGGGATACGCCACTTCACTCTATCCGATTTCTTCTAATCTTTATCCAATTTCCAAGTCATTCACTTAAATTCTAGTATTTATAAAAATGCTCATTCATTTATCCATAAAATGGATAATCTTAGGCAAAAATATGGATTTTTAAAATTCTATATATAGACTATACCTTATCGATATGTTTTTAAAATTCAATAAGTTGATATGTATATTTATTACATGATGAGGATATAAAATGACAAAGCGTACTTTGGGAAATACAGGTTTAGAAATCGCACCGGTTGTCTTCGGTGGCAACGTATTTGGCTGGACCATAGATCAACAGCAAAGCTTTAAGGTACTTGATGCTTTTATAGATCATGGTTTTAATGCGATTGATACTGCAGATTTTTATTCGATCTGGGCAGCAGGCAATCAAGGTGGTGAGTCTGAAAGCATTATAGGAGAATGGCTAAAACAAAAACCAGGGAAACGCGATGATATAGTCCTTTTTACTAAAGTCGGTCTGGATATGGGGATTTCAGGACATCAAGGCTTATCTAAACGCTGGATTATGCAAGCGGTGGAAGATTCACTTAAGCGTCTGAATACTGACTACATTGATTTATATTTTGCCCATTGGCCAGATGAAAATACACCTTATGAAGAAACCTTAGCTGCTTTTGACCAGCTCAAACAGCAAGGGAAAATTCGTGCTTATGGAACCTCTAATTTAGATGCGACCCAATTACAGCAATCGATCGATGCCGCAAAACAGATTAATGTGCCGCATTATCAAGTACTCCAACCGGAATATAATCTCTATGACCGCCAAGGTTTTGAAGAGCAGCTCAAACCGATTTGTCTTGAACATGAGATTGGTGTAGTAAGCTATTACAGTCTTGCGAGCAGTTTCCTCTCCGGTAAATACCGTAATTTAGAACAGATCAAAAGTAGTAAACGTGCAGACAGTTTAGGCAAATATTTTACAGCGCGAGGTGAACGTATTTTAAATGCGCTTGATATTGTCGCTGAACAGCATCAGGTCCAACCTGCAGATGTTGCTTTGGCTTGGATTTTAACTCGAGAAGGGATTACCGCACCGATTGCCAGTGCAACGACTGTAGAGCAAATAGAAAGTTTTAGTAAAGCACTTAGATTAAACCTAACAGCCGATGATCTCGGAATACTTGAAGTAGATTCACAGTCAATGGAATAAACTCAGTCGACGCATAACCTAAAGCTAAAAATGAAATGTCTGTCAAAAGCTCTAATTTCATTTTTAGCTTCAATTTCTGTTGAAAATTTCAAAATTAATTTTTATGGACAACTATTTATGGGAATTGAAATAACGTAAGAGGAAAGTAAATATGAACTTATTGTATGGTGTACTTCTTTAACTTATGTTTACCTAAGGTCTAGTTCATAAAATAATCATCAATATTTTTATTTAAATATCAGTAAATTATATATCTTTAATAACAAATTTTATAATCACTGGTTCATGAGCCATTATTTAGATTATCTATCTTATATTTTTTTAATAATAATAAATTACTTTAAATAATAAACACTTATTTTACTTTTCATCGTTAATTTTCATAAATAAATCACATCTTGGTATTTCCATTTCTTTAGAACATTAATTATTGTTTGCTCAAGTTGTTATAACAAGTTGATTAAACATGTCTGATCTTACCAGCAAAAATAGCCAGCAGCCTTTGTATGAACAAGTGAAAGAACAATTGCAGAGCAAAATTCAACAGGGTGAATATCCTCCGCTAAGTCAATTGCCTTCAGAAAACGAGCTTTCAGAATTATTCAGTGTAAGCCGTATCACAGTGCGTCAAGCTTTACATAAGTTGTCACAAGAAGGGCTGGTATTCAAAGTTCATGGCAAAGGTACTTTTGTGAGTAAGCCAAAGGCATACCAAAACATTACTCAATTACAGGGTTTTGCTGAAGCCATGTCTCACACAGGACATCAAATTTTAAATGAAGTGCTTTCTGTAAAATTCATTGAAGCCCCTATACAAGTCGCATCTAAACTGAAAATTTCTGTACGTAGTCAAGTTGTAGAAATTAAACGAGTTCGTTTACTCAATAATGAACCTGTGTCATTTGAATTGACTTATTTACCTGCAACGGTAGGTGAACAATTAGTAGAGAAAGAAGTGGATTTACGCAGTACTGATATTTTTAGTGCGATTGAGCGTGACTTATCTATTCCACTTGGTTATGCCGATTTAAATATTGATGCCATTCAAGCTGATGATGAGCTTGCACAACTACTTGCGGTAGATGTGAACACACCTATTTTACGTGTTGAACGTTTAACGCACGATGCAAAAAACCAACCTATTGATTATGAATACCTGTATTTCTCAGGTGAAAGTTTCCAGTACCAATTACGCATTTTCCGTTAATGCAGCTAGAAAAAAGCAAAAGGAATCTTATGGATACCAAATATTTAGAGTATGACATTGTAGTGATCGGTGGCGGCACCGCAGGTCCAATGGCAGCAATTAAAGCGAAACAAGCGAATCCCAATTTAAGTGTTTTACTGATTGAAAAAGCTAATGTGAAACGCAGTGGTGCTATTTCTATGGGGATGGATGGTCTAAACAATGCAGTCATCCCAGGATATGCCACACCCGAGCAATACACCAAAGAAATCACGATTGCCAATGATGGCATTGTGAATCAAAACACCATCTATGCTTACGCAAAACATAGTTTTACCACGATTCAGCAATTAGATCAGTGGGGCATCAAGTTCGAAAAAGATGAGACGGGCGAATTTGCGGTAAAGAAAGTTCATCATATGGGTGCTTACGTATTACCGATGCCTGAAGGGCATGATGTAAAGAAAGTCCTGTATCGCCAAATGAAACGTGTCCAAGTCAAAATTAATAATCGCATCGTGACCACCAAATTATTGAAAAATGAGCAGGGTGCGATCAATGGCGTACTTGGCTTTGACTGTAGAACGGGAGAGTTCTATGTCATTAAAACCAAAGCTACAATTTTATGTTGTGGTGCAGCAGGACGTTTAGGTTTACCGTCTTCTGGTTACCTCATGGGAACTTATGAGAATCCAACCAATGCAGGTGATGGCTATGCCATGGCGTACCATGCTGGCGCAGAGTTATCGAACTTAGAATGCTTCCAAATCAACCCGTTAATTAAAGATTATAACGGTCCAGCATGTGCCTATGTAACAGGCCCCTTAGGTGGTTATACGGCAAACAGTAAAGGTGAACGATTCATTGAGTGTGACTACTGGAGTGGTCAGATGATGTGGGAGTTTTATCAAGAATTACAGAGTGGTCATGGTCCTGTATTCTTGAAAATGGATCATTTAGCTGAAGAAACGATTCAAACAATTGAAGAAATTCTACATACGAATGAACGTCCAAGTCGCGGTCGTTTCCATGAAGGACGTGACACAGATTACCGCAAAGATATGGTGGAAATGCATATCTCAGAAATTGGTTTCTGTAGTGGACATAGTGCTTCTGGTGTTTGGGTCAATGAGAAAGCAGAGACTTCTGTAAAAGGCTTATACAGCGCTGGTGATATGGCTGCGGTTCCTCATAACTATATGTTGGGCGCATTTACCTATGGTTGGTTCGCTGGTGAGAATGCCGCAGAATATGTTACAGATATTGATTCGGGTGAGCTGAATCAGGCAGACATTGAGGCTGAAAAAGCACGAATTTATGCACCACTAGAAGTAAAAGAAGGTTTACCAGCAGATCAAGTCGAATACAAATTACGTCGATTTGTGAATGACTATCTACAACCCCCTAAAACACGACAAAAAATAGAAATTGGCTTACGTCGTTTTGAAGAAATCAAACACGATATCGCGCAGATTAAAGCCAACAACCCACATGAACTTATGCGAGCAGCTGAAGTCTCCTTCATTCGTGACTGTGCTGAAATGGCTGCACGCGCTTCATTATTCCGAACTGAAAGTCGTTGGGGGCTGTATCACTATCGTGCTGATTTTCCAGCAACAAATAATAGCGATTGGTTCTGCCATACGCATCTTAAAAAAGATGAAAACGACAACATGGTTAGCTTTAAAAAACCAGTTGAACCTTATGTTGTGCCAATCGAGGCACAAGAAAAAGATTCTTATAACCAATTACGTATTCAAAAAGATCAACCTTTGAAAGCAGCCGAAGCAATCTAAGGCAGGTCGCTAAATCAATGCTTTTGACAGATGAATCAGGAAAAAATATGGCCCTAATATTTAAAGAAGTTCAACACCGCACCGTTGCACCCGTTTTAGTCGATGAAGATAAATGTATTGCAGACAAAGGTTGTACCGTATGTGTAGATGTTTGCCCAATGGATTTGTTGGCAATTGATCCAGTTACCCAGAAAGCCTTTATGCAATTTGATGAATGTTGGTATTGCATGCCGTGTGAAAAAGACTGTCCAACAGATGCAATCCACGTAAATATTCCGTATTTATTAAAATAGAGAGAAAAAATGTCTACATTCGCAGCTAAAAAAATATTATTAAGTAAAATGGTGGTACTAGGTACAGTTGGGCTTATAGGCTGTACGAGTAAAGAGCAGAGCAGCATTGATGCACCAGTGAGTAAGGTTCGAATTGCGATTGGAACACAAGATACGACAATTAACTGTGCGACAGGCGGTTTATTGGTTAGAGAGTTAGGTTTGTTAGAGAAACACCTTCCTAAAGAGGGTGATTATAAAAATGTTAAATATGATATCCAATGGAAAAACTTTACATCTGGTGCGCCCTTAACGAGCGAAATGGTTGCAGACCGCTTAGATATAGGGGTCATGGCAGAATTTCCAGCGGTCAATAATTTAGTCGCTTTTCAAGAAGCAGGCAAAGCCAGTATTTTCTTGGCGCCGCTTTCTGGTAGTATCACAGGCAGTGGTAATGCTATTGTGGTTCCAAATCAATCTCATGTGACGTCATTTGCTGAATTAAAAGGTAAAACGATTTCAGTACCGTTCGCATCAACGGCTCATGGTTTATTGCTTCGTGCCGTAAAAGCACAAGGCTGGGAGCCAAATAAAGACGTACAGATTATTGCTCAGGCACCTGAAGTTGCTGGACCTGCTTTAAAGAGTAATAAGATTGATGCACATGCGGATTTTGTTCCATTTGGTGAACTCTTTGCCTACCAGGGAGTTGCTAAGAAAATTTACGATGGTTCTCAAGCCAAAGGAGCAACATTTCATGGCGTCTTAGCCAATCAGCAATATGCTGAACAGCATCCTGAAGTGATAAAAGCCTACTTAAAAGCGACGATAGAAGCCGATCAACTCGTACAAAAAGAACCTGAAAAATACAGCGAAGTCATCGCTGAGAAAACGGGTATTCCAGCTGAGGTTATTTATTTATTCCATGGACCGCTCGGCTTACAAACGCGTGACTTAACGTGGAAAACTGAATACAAGCAGGCAACACAAGTCGCTGTCGATACACTGCAATATCTGGGTAAAAATAACGGAAACGTTGATATCAACACGTTTATTCAAGACAAATATATCAAAGATGCTTTTGCAGCATCTGACTTAGATTACAGCCAAGCATTAAATAATTATGGCAAATCTCCATTAGTGTCCAAAGATGCACTTACAGGTGAAGAGATTAAAACCTTTCATCGCGTGACTCAAATTTGGGTCAAAGGTGAAGAAAAGGTACGTCATTATGAAACTCCAGAACACGCATTTAAGGATTTAAAAGCGATTGAATCAGCAGGTAAATCTGTGCGTGTGGTTTATAACCAAGATGCGCTAAATGATATCAAGTTGTTATCCAATTTAGCTTGGTTTGCAACCAACCGTGCTGGTGAAATTCATGCATTTTTACTGAAAGGTGATGCAACTCAGTGGGCTAAAGCTCAAGGTGGCAAAGTCTACGATTTTAACGCTGTCAAACAGCTCGTGAACTAAAAAACGTTGTATAGCGATTAGCCAACAATGAGGGATATCGGTGTGAATAGCATTGCCGAACAAAATTTTAAACGTGTGAATGCGCATACAACGATGCGTTGGCTCACAGAGCGCCATCAGAAGCTGAATCAGCTTCTGATGGGCACAGTTGCGATCTTGCTGAGTTTAGTTGTATGGCAAATTTTGGCAATGAATAAAATTAATTTAGGTGTGGTTAATTTTAGTCATGTGCCAACGCCATTAGCAGTTGTTGATGCCATCCTACGATTTTTACAATTACCCACAGCATGGGCTCATGTGAGCTCAAGTATTTTTAGGGTGCTCGTAGGTTTTTTATTGGCTTCAGGTGTAGGTGTTTTACTTGGCTTATTCATTGGTCAATTTAAGAGCATTGCAGCATTCTTAATGCCACCTTTAGAAGTGTTGAGACCAATTCCTGCTGTGGCATGGATTCCATTAGCCATCTTGGTTTTTCCTTCTTCAGAAGCATCCATGATTTACATTACGTTTATTGGCGCATTATTTCCAATATTACTGAATACCATTCATGGTGTAGATGCGATTGATCCACGTTTAATTGCATCTGCAAAAAGTTTAGGTGCAACCAACTTAGCCATTATTCGTGAAGTCATCATTCCAGGTGCTTTACCTAACGTCATTACGGGTTTATCCATTGGGATGGGCACCTGTTGGTTCTGTCTTGTTACAGCTGAAATGATTTCAGGACAACATGGCATTGGTTATTTTACTTGGGAATCTTTTACCCTACAAAACTATAGCAGCATCGTTGTAGGTATGCTGTTGATTGGTGCTTTAGGTATGTTCAGTAGCTTTATTGTGCGCAGATTAGGACATAAATTTACGCCTTGGTATCAAATGAGGAAATCTTAATGCAAGGTGAAATAACAATACGTGATTTATGCCTGCATTTAGGTAAAGGCGAACAACGTTTTCAAGCATTGGATCATGTCAATATTCATATTCCACCAGGAGAGTTTATCTGTTTGCTTGGACCTTCAGGCTGCGGTAAATCCACTTTATTAGGTGCTTTAGCAGGCCATCTAGGTTATTCGTCAGGTGATTTATTAGTTGATCATGAAGTCGTGCATCAACCGCATCCGGATCGAGGGCTTGTTTTTCAACACCACACATTATTTCCGTGGAAAAGTATTATCGAAAACATTGCATTTGGCTTAAAAATGAAAGGCATACCTACTAAGGAACGTCTAGAAAAAGCTAAGCAAATGATTGATTTGGTCGGCCTTACAGGGTTTGAGCAAAAATTTCCTGCTGAACTTTCTGGTGGGATGCAACAACGTGTCGAAATTGCACGTGTCTTGATTAATGAGCCTAAAGTTCTCCTTATGGATGAGCCATTTGGAGCATTAGATGCGCAAACGCGTGTCCATATGCAGCAACTCCTTTTGGAAATTTGGCAGAACATCAAAACTACAGTGCTCTTTATTACCCACGATATTGATGAAGCACTCTATTTATCAGACCGTGTTTTGATTATGAGTCATCGACCTGGACGAATTATTGAAGAAATCCCATTAAGTTTCCCACGTCCACGAGATATTGAAATCGTGACCACGCCTGAATTTGTGGAGCTGAAAAAATACTGTATGCAGGCGCTTAAACATGATGACTTAAGCAATTTAAAACGCTTGAATCCCCTAGGTCTCCCGAAAAAAGCTGTTACAGAAGGTTAAATCATTCATGAATCCCAATTACCCACAACTAGAAATACTTGATGAAGATGATTTAGATTTACTTGATCAGCTGAATCAAGATGATGAAAAAATTCGTTTTATTACATTGATGAATATTGCAGATGAAGAGCGGGAAGAGTTATTGCCTTGGCTCTATCATGCTTTGTCACATGACCCTGCTGAAATTGTACGAGAAGAAGCGGCTAAGCGTTTAGAGGGGTGGGAAGATGAAACCAGTCTTCTCGCGCTAGCACATGCACTTTCTGATGAGTCAAAGAAAGTGATTGAGGCAGCCACACAAAGTTTAAGTGAAGTCAAAAATCCTCAGGCGGCAACTGTACTCGCACCATTTCTTAATGAGGATGCCGTTGAAGTAAAAGTCGCTATTTTACGCGCTCTGAAACCCTTACGTGTGGTCAGTTTATTTGAAAAAATTCTGTCAAATATACATCATGAAAATGTACTCGTACGACGTGAAGCAGTCAGCACTTTGAGCTGGTTACAGTTAGAATCCGCTTTAGATAGTTTGGCGCATATTGCCAAACAGGAAAGTGATTTAGAAACACGTAGAATTGCTACCGGGGGCTTAGCATATAGTAAGCAGCCTACACAAAATATTATTGACGCATTACAGCATGGTTTATCTGCTGATGACTGGCAATTGCGTATTGAAGCAGCATTGACCGTTGGTAAATTAAAATTAATTGCGCTTGAAGATCAACTCATCCAGTTAATGTCTGATTCGTATTGGCAAGTACGAATACCAGCCGTGCGTAGTTTGGGTTTATTAAAATCTGTTAAAGCTATTGATGGATTAGCGGATAACTTTTTTTATGAAATTAGTAATTTACGTAAAGAAGTTGCACTGGCTTTAGGAGAAATTGGTGGCCAAGAAGCAGAAATTTTACTAAAAGCTCATGAATTAGATCCAGATCCCGAAGTTCGTAAAGCCATCCGTATTAGCTTAAATCAAATTCGAGAATGCCATGCAAGCAGTTAAGCCTGAACTTAAAGTTGATGTGCAATCACAGGCTATAGACTTTATTTGGCCTGATTATCAAGCACGTTTTTCTTACCAACGATTACGTGAAATCTGCCCATGTGCATTCTGTCGTTCAAAGCGTATTAAAAATATAGCCCTGACTCATGATCAACATGTATTTGTGACAGAATTAAATCATCAAGGTTATGGTATTCAAATCTGTTTCAGTGATGGGCATGATAAAGGTATTTTTCCTTGGGAATATTTAAAAAATATTCCGTGAAATTTTGGAAGATGAAAGTTAATCTTTAATTTTCATCTTCTACTTATACTAAATTATTAGATAGTTAAGAAAAATAATTATTTTAAATCATAATACTAAATATTAATAATATAAAAAAATCATTAGATTAAACTTATGAAATCACAAGATTTATATAGAAAAAAGTATGCAATAAAATATAGGAAATTACTACCCTATAGAAACCTAGTAATAAAAATAAGAAAGATAATATCTATGCTACTATTAAATATATTTTATATATTTTCCTTAACCCTCTATTACTTAGAATCACAAAAAATAAATATAGATAAGTATTTTAATTTATTTATAATATTTTTTATTATAATAGGGCTCATCTTTTTCTTTAAAATGGATCACTTTTTTGCAAAAAAGTTAGCTTTTAAAAGTAAAAAATTATTCATAAAAACAATAATTTATAAATAAGGGCCAATAAATTTATATTTATTTAAACTCCCAAAGGTGATGGGGAAAAATTAAAGAGGATAAGTTTAGAGAACTTATCTCAAGACTATTAAGATTAGTAAAAGATATTGCATTACATATTGTTTAGATATGAATCTTCAAAACTTGAGGAAACAGAGTTTTTATTTCAAAATTAGCTTTAATTTTTGGTGATTTCACTTTTACCTTTATTTTTGCTGAAAATTTCAAAATTAACTTTTATGGACAACTATTTATGGGAAGTTATTAAAGTCTATAAACAGTTTCAGCATTATAAGGACTTGACAGTCCAAAGGGGTAATCATTAGTCTATATCAATATTAATGAACTTAAAGTATCATGTACTCAATTTAACTTATGTTTATCTAAAGTCTAGTTCATAATTTAATTTCTATTAATCTAATAATAAATTTAATTACTTAAGCCAATATAAAGTATAGATTAGAAAAATTTCGGTTCATGAACCTAGTAAAAATTGCGACTTCATAGCTTGAAAAGATAGACCCTATGGGCTTTGTTAATCATAGCTATTTTGAGCGCTTCTTTTTTAGTAAAAGAATCTCGAAATGAAGAACCTTGCTGCTAAAATCTATTTGAAAACCAACTTCTTCTCATATCAGCAAGCATTAATCAATTCAGAAAACATCTCTATTTATTTTATTAATGGTCAAAGGTAAAAGTACTTGAATTGAGGTTTTACCGGGCTGTGAATCAATTTTAAACTCGCCACCCAAACGATGAATGCGCGCCTGCATGCTTTGCAGTCCAACATGCAGTCCAGCTTCTACTGTTTTGGGATTAAAGCCAATACCATTGTCTAAAATACACATCATCAGTTTATTATTCTCTGTCTCCGTCAAAGATATGTTAACTTCTGATGCTTGGCTGTGTTTGACAATATTGGTGAGAGCCTCTTCTAGAACTCTTGTTAATGTAAGGCATTGCAGAGATATAGGGATATTTTTCCATGTTTTTTCAAAGTTCCAGTGTGAACGGATATCTATTTCCTCGAAGAGTTGGATAAATCTATAGCGAATAGGCGCTCCCCATTCCATAGGATTAGAAGGGACTTTGCAGGAGAAGCTGGAACCTGAGTCAACAATTTGTCGTAAATCACTGCGCAGCATTTTTAATATAGATAGCACTTGTGGTTTAGTGATTTTATCATTTTGTTCCATTGTGATGATTGAGCGGACAATAGAGCCACCTAAGCCATCATGCAAATCATGAGATAAATGAATGCGTTCTTGCAGCCGAGCATTTTCGATCGAAAGCTTATGCTGCTGCCCTAATGACGCCGTCAACTCCTGCTTGGCTTGAGTTACATTTTCCGCAAGTGTTTTATTAAAGCGTTCAATTTGTCGTGCATTTCGGGCTAAACGCATAGCTAAAATAGCGCCAAGCGCCATGGTGGTAAAAGGCCCAGTATAAGGTGAAAGCGGGCGCCCCTCCATAGTGAACATAAAATGCGCATCATTAAAAGCTATGGGTAAGTAGATTAAATACAATACGGCTAGTAAATAAGTTTCTGGAGAATTTGATTTATAAGCAATAAAAGGATAGGTAATACATTTTAATAAAAAGATGACAACAGCAACTGAAAAGAAAAATTGTATTACTGTACTGACTTGATTGGTTGGTGCCAAAGTAATACAAACAGTAGCCACAGCTAAGAAGATAAAGAGTAATTTTTGGATACGTGGAAATGACTTATTTGCAAAGTACCAAGCACCTAAACAGCCCGTGACTGTATAAATACAGAAGATAATATTCTGTAAACGGTCAATGTTGATAAAGGAAAGAAAATAAATCGGGTCGGTATATAAAAAGCAAAAACTGTAAATAACCCATCCTAAGCCGGTCACTGCAAACCATAAGAATGCTTTTTCTTTGCGGTTGGCCAGCCATGCCAAAAGATAAAACACTCCCACTACAATGTTGACCATCGTATTGAATTCAGGAAGTGTTCTTTTTTCTAAAAGCCATTTTTTGTACAGACTGTATGTGCTTGGATAATTGCCTAAAGCAACATGGCCTAAACCGGATTTTTGCGTAATACTTCCATATACTTGTATCCATAAGGTATTTTGACCTTGCTTTAAGCTAGATGTGGGCAAATTCCATATACGGGGCATATACTGGCTGCGGGATGCTGGCTCTTTTAGGTATAAGTCTTGCCATAGCAAATCGTCATTTAAAAAGATTTTCCCGCTTTGTGTGATTCCCTCTATAGCAAAACTAAGCGGTGGATTGGACATATTAGTGTCACAGGTGTAGCTAAAGTGAATCTTATACCAAGCTATACCATGAAACTCGGGCCAACGTTTTTCCCAGCGATCCGGTAATTTTTCAAGGTTAACCCAGCCTTGAACAGGGCGCTGCATTTCCTGATTTACGTTGCCCTGAGCTGCCATTATGCTCTGTATTATTGTTTGACATACATCTTTGGGATGTTGAATAGTTGAAGCAGCAAATGCCGTATTGAACAATCCTATACATAAAATGAAACAAGTGAAGACTGCCATGATAAAAGCGTCATGATTTAGCTTAAATGAAGTTTGAGCAAATCCCAGAGCCATTACACTTGCTTCCCCATTCATTTATTTTAAAAGTTGGATAAATTTGATATTTAGTCAGAATGAATAAAATATAAAAATCAAAGACTAATTTTGTAAAGTATATTTTTTTTGAACAAAAATATATAGATAAATTTCATGATATTTCAAAGAAAATATTGGATACTCACTGGAGCGGTTTTGATGAGGCATGCCAACTTTGAATAATAACTTCTTATTCAAAGATTTTGATACACAGTGTTTTGATGATTAATTTGCGCATGGTATTCAAGCTAGGGTGGGGTGATGCGCAGTATTCCGAAAGACATTGAAGCGCATATTTTCAGAACTATATCCGCTTGGCGGTGGCGCACAATGCGTAAATCACCCAATATGCCTGTACACCTAATCACAGCAGATCAAAGCCATTTTTATAAGCAAGGCTTACCTGATGTAGCAAACAGGTTAAGCTTGATTTTAAATGAAATAATTTTGCAAATGGAAGGATTATTTTTAAGTCGGAGAACGGGAATCCAAATATACCTATGAATCCCTATGCCTCTATTATGCAAATTATAGAACCTAGTATGATTGTATCTGCGTATGAATGACGCGTTACAGCAGGATTAAACAATAGATCTTGGATTGTTGAACAATCCAAATCATTTTATAAGTCAGTAAAAAGGAGCTGATTGACAGCTCCTTTTTTTGTACTTTATTGGCAAGTTAAAACGACTATTTCATCCTTAGCTATATCAGGCTCTAAGGTAAACTGACTTGAGCAAGTCTGATTAGACGTTTGTACTTTAATAGAATAGCTTTGTGGGTTTAGACCGTAAACAGTCACTAAGTTTTGACTGTTAATTGGATATTTACCCTGTGCAATTCCTTCAATGTTTACCATGCTTCCGCTTTCAAGCGGCTGCTGATTTTGATCAATAAATTTAAAGGTAATGTTGTGGCTTGCAATTTTTCCCATTGGGAAATCAATGATATATCCACGCTGGTTGATTGGCATAATCGAGCGAGAAGAGTGAGTGAAACTGTTTTCAATGCTGATCTGACTGTCATCAAAAACCACACTATTTTCAGTATAGCCATATAGGTTATAGCTGAAAATTTCACCATTTTTATTAGTCTTTCCAATAAATGAACCATTACTGTAAATATCGACATTTGGGCTATTTTCAACACGAACCAGTGCAAAGCTATCCGAGATATATTTGCTCAAATCTAAGCGCTTGCCTAGCCACACCAATGAACCCATATAATTGGCACTGTAATATTTTTGGTCATCTGTTTGCAAGTATTGCATATTAAGATCGCCGACATTCGTTTTCATAGTTGCAGATGCATTGCCTGAATAAACATCATGCCAGCGGCTTGTGCCGATGCTGTAGTCAAAACCTGTATTTTCGTAACTGTATTTATTGAACTGTACGCTGGTTTCATCATCATCATGCTGATTTAGCGTGATGGAATGCTTGCGGTCATCGAAGTTGTAGCTAAGCATGAAATCAACACTGGCACGGTCATTGCTTTTAGCATCATAGGAGATGCCCAAGCTGCCAAATAGGTTTTGTGTCAATGTACGGCTGGTTCTTAAATTGAACAGCTGTTGATCTTTTGAATTTGACTCATCACGGTATTTTCGTTCAATGTAGCTGAGCGAAAGATTGTTCAGATAGGGAATCTGATTTTTAGATACATAGATTTGGTTTTCCCACTGAGGAAGATAGCTGTTATCACTGTACTCTTCTAAACCTAGCATACGAAAGCCTGAACTATAATACTGCGCGCGCAGGCCAACACTGTAATTTTGTGTATTGCGCTTAAACTCAGTATTGACCGTATAGCCCTCTAAACCTGCTTCATCTGCATGGCTGTAGGCAGAGTTGACTTCCAGTAATCCCAGCTTATAGAGATATTGGCTCCACATCAGTCCGGCGCTTTCCAGTTTTTTACTGTAGTCTGCTGTTGCACCTAAAGTTGTTGACTCTGTTATGCCTCTGCGGATATAGCCGCTGCCAAACCAGTCGCGATAATCATTGTCGTCATAAGCATAGTTATAGCGCAGTTTACCAGCGGAAATATTATAATCTGTCAGCCCTGGACGCAGCAGCCGTTGATCGACAAAAACCGAGATATTTTGCACTGTAGTATTGCCCAAAATATCTTTGACAATAATTTGAGCATCGCCTAAACCTGAAAAACCAATATTGCTGTCAATATTGTATTGGCCAGGGTTTACTTTGGCATTATAGGCCTGTGAACCGTTAATCAATAAATCTACAGTCGATTGTGTTAAGGCACTACCTTGAACAGATGGTGTATTCCAGTAGGTAAAATTGGGGCGTCTACTAAAGTTAGTGCCGAAGCTTAGACCACCAAAATAGAAAGATTGATTTAGTCCAGTATAGTTGCTGACATTATCACCCAATTTTAAGGTGGTCATTTGCTCAGGAAACTCAAAACTTAAGGACGTGTTTAAACGACTGCTTTTTTGAAAATAGGTTTGCTGATCATTATAGTTTTTACGGAACATGTGGCTGCTGTTAAACAGCGCATTTTTCCAAAATAAATTCAGGTCAGTTGAAGCATTGGCTTGCTTACTGTAATCACCATCCTGAAAATACACATTATAGTTAATAAAACCTCCCAAATTAGGCAAGTCAGGTAAATACCGCTGCTGTGAGGAGAGCTTTTGCTTGAGCATATATTGCGCAGGAATATTCAGTTTAAATAGTTGCTTCTGTGTATCAATTTCACTGCTGAAGCCAGCATTTTCAATTAAACAATATTGAATATTATCTTGTTTTAACATACTCAATTGAGCGGTATTGACAAAGCCTTGCTGAAGAATGCTGCATTCAATATAACGCTGCTTGTTCATATTGAGAATGAATGTCTCTTGCTGAAGATCTACACCATTGATCCAAAGTCCTAAAATAGCATTTTCCGCTTTAGGCGTATTCGCAAGTGAATGTTGTTCAGGCAAGTCTGGTGCAGCTTCAGGAGTTACTGTTCCCACAGAGATCGATTGAGCAAGGCTATGCTGTGAATGAAGGCTACAGCAGATTAAAATTAAGACAGAAGGGGATTTGACGATATTGCGTACTGTTTTCGTTTGAATTTTCATTATTCTTGCTCCGCAATGTCAAATTTTAACGATTTTGCATCTGCGGTGTCTAAAATCAGCTTGAGTCCGGGCTGTGGTTTAAAAGCTGGAATATTCAGCTGCACCTGTTGATGTGCCAAAACATATTTCATTTCATTAGATTTGAAAATGCTGTTTCCAGACGAGTCTTGCAGCGTAAAGCCTATGATTTGGAAATGTCCAGTGCCTAAGTTTTTGGCATTAATAAAAGATTGGTTATTTGTTTTTTTTGCCAAATGGAATGACATATCCGGCTTAAAATCTTTGCCTGCAAACATCGGTATATTAAAACCATAGGCATATTTAATGCCGTTTGATTTTTTTGCATCTGGCAATGGCGAAATTTTAATCCTCCAAGCTTCTTCATTTTGCAAGTTCATTTCTGAAATCGACTGTTTAAAGCCCATACGAATCATTTGTTTACTGTTGGGCTCTAGTACAAATGAAGCAGGGTTAATTACGAGCTGATTATCTGGTGTCAGAACATCATTACCATTTTCATCCTGAGTCCATTTATAAACATTGACTTCGTAATTCTTGGGTGCTTCGTCCGCAGAAGAATGAAGGTTGATAGTTGTTGTACGCTGGCGATTTTCCCCATTGATTTGCATTTTAACTGGGTAAATTGTGACATTGGCATAGGCAGTTGCCGTCATCAGGCCAGCGATGCTGGCTAAAAAGCACAAGTATTTTAATGATGAATGAGACATAAAGGTTCCCCAAAACCATGCAGTATTTTATTTGCAAATCAGCAGTAAAGATGGCTTTTAATAGCGTGTAAACTATGCCGCAATGCTGTTGCGTCAAGCCAAAAGATCAGAGCCTTAACTCAAGGCTTTAAGGAATAAATATGAGGCATGTATGCGGTTGACGATCCTACGCATACACGCCTGTAGGATCAGTAGCTGATTTCTACCATGACAGCATCTGTATAGATTCCTGCAATATAATCTTCAATTGCAATAGCTGTAGGTGTTTTTGCAGATAGAGTATAGCTATCGGTTCTGGTTGTTGCAGATGGCGCAACAGTTACAGGGACGCCACTATTGACATTTACCGCATTCGGGCCGCCAGTCAGTGTGATGTTATAAGGAATATTTAGCGTTGGGTTAGCAGTACTGATCACTGCAGACTGGTTTACCCCTTTTGAGTTTGCAGATTGCGCTTTGATTGAATAAGGGACATTGCATTTCACGTCAATGCTTTGATTTACTGCGGTACCCTCATGCGGCAGAGTTTTGTTAATGGATGTACCGTTACCTGATAGTGTACATACTGTAGGTATGGTAAGGGTGTAGTTGACCGTTACGCTTTGTGACGCAGCATGCGCCGCAAAAGCCCCCATGCTTAATAAGAGTAGACTGGATAATTTGAGCAATGAATTCATTGTTAAATCTCTAAGTTAAAAAAAATATATATTTTCAAATATTGAATATATGAATAATTCTAAAATTTAATAATTCATTCAGAAATAACTATAATTAGGTATTCTGAATATCAATATGATTGATTAGCTAAAATTCGTTAGCATTAAAAATCAGTGATGTCTTATACGTTCCTGCTGGGTATTTAGACAAATCTCCAAAGTCTGCCAGAGAAAATTGTGTATACATTGTCAAATTTTTAGTAGTGACAGATGAAGAAAAGAAACGGTCAAAATTAATTGAAGCAGAAGCAGCAGATTGGCTTGCTCCTACGATTGGATTAGTATTATCCCATTCACCGCCAATTCTAGCGTAGAAAGGTACTGGGATGGATGTGCTGGCTTGATTGTTTAAATAGAAAGCACCATTATTCCCTATAGTATTTGTCCATTGAAAGCTAGGCCTAACTCGGTTGATGCAATTCTTAAAATATACATTTGTTGTTACTGATGAAGTTGCTAAGTTTAAATTCACAGTGCTTGCATCAGCTGTAATAGTACAGTTCGCAGCAAAGGCTGTATGAGACCAGACAACAAAACTTAAAATACCACTAAGTACTAAAAAAATATTCATTTGAGAGTATTCCTTAATCTTTTAATCCAATCATAGTTATTATTATTTTTTGTTATATACCTAATTTTAAGTATTGTAAGCAGTTTTATCTCAGGCATATTTCAAATTAAATGATTGAATAAGAGCTCAGTATTATGAAGGATGTTAAAATAGCATCAATGTTACTTGCAAGTGGTCTTGGTCTTTTATCCACTTATGCCTATACAGCACCCAATTGGGGGGGCAATACGTGTAAAAATGATGACCGGTCATGTTATAGCCTGCCTGATACATTGAACGCGCCAGCAGATATTGATCAAGGCCGCGTAGTATTTGCATTTAGTGATTCTGGCTGTTTAGCTTCATCGCCATTTTATAAAAATAGAACCGATCAGTTCATTCAAAAAAATGCAGGTATTAGCAGTACAACTAATTTCTTTAAGGATTATAAAAATGTATGTCAATTAAAAAATCAATTAGATCATTCTTATATACTTTATAATGAAGTCCAATCAAAAAATTCTAAATATAAAGCTCGAATTTTCGGTTTATATACAGTGCATGATATGGGTGTATTCGGTCATATTCATGATTGGGAACATGCAGTGTTGTGGATGGAAAATGATAAACCAGTTTATTTAACAGTCAGCCGTCATGATGAAACACGGTATAAAAAAATTGATAAAGCACCGCATTTAGCAGATATGCCAAATGTATTTGCAGTTAAATACATTTCAAACTTAGGTACACACAGCATGGGCTTTGCTGGTGCAGATAAAAACCATATTGTCAAAAATACAAATCCTACACCAAACAATCAATGGTTTGGTTTTAAGAATTCACAGTTAGCAGATATTCGTGAGCTAAATAAAATTTATACCAAGAATAAAAATAATCTAGATCCAAAATATTCAAATTTTTATGATTATTTTGCTCAGCAAAAATTCGATAAGGCAGTACCGCGTGTTAATGATTTGCAATGGATACAATGTGCAAGACCTAAAGGTTTAGTGAACGCAAATGTCGATTTTATAGAAAACTCTAAAAAATGTACGATGAAAAATGTTGAGGAATAAATGAAATCGTTTGAATTTAACTTTCGCTGCGCACATTAGTTCGTATTTAATTCCGTCATTGAAGATGTTTAAAGTCTGGTTTAAAAGGCGGACTTTTTAAATATATAACGGATGCATTAAATGAACTGATATCTTTGAATTTTGTTAAGTGGTTCACTTTTTTGTAATAATTGTATATGATTGAAATAAATTATATAAAAATCCCAAATTTTAGGGATAGCAATTCTATGGCTAAAGGAAGAGAATCTATGTAAATCAAATGGATGGTAAAATGTTTAATTTCAGTACGCCATTGCTCAAGCCAATACTGGTTTTAGAAGATGATCCTACTCACCAATTGAGGATTTCTAAAGTCTTACAGACTTTTGGTTATAAAGAAAAAGATATCTTCTATTCTCAAACCATAGATTTTGCTGTAAATATTTGCAGTAAAAATTCCATACAATTTATGCTGGTAGATTTAAATTTACCGGATGGCAATGGCATCGATTTTATTATGCATATTCGTGCAAAAAGTACAAATACTGTACCTATTATGGTTCTTTCCGAATGGAATACTTTAGATGTTATTTATAAAGCTTTAAATGTAGGTGCAACAGGTTATGTCTTAAAAGAAACAGATGATTTTGAATTGATGTTTGCCATACGAACAATGCTGAAAGGTGGTGCTATTATCGACCCACATATCGCAAAAAAAATTCTAAGTAAATTTAAAAAATCATTGAGTGATTTTCCGATGAGCCATGAGCACGTTCATACCAATTTATCACAAAGAGAAATAGAAATATTGACTTGCATCTCCAATGGATCGAGCAGCTATGAAATTGGCTTGGAGCTTAATATTTCAAAATACACTGTAGATGCACATATTAAAAAAATTTATCAAAAGCTGGAAGTGAACTCCCGTACTAAGGCAATTTATGCAGCTAAACAAATAGGTTTAATTAATTAAATCCAAAAGTGGTCAGCAAATTTAGATTCATCAAAGAGTTTTTACTTCATCCAAATAGCCTTAAATTTAAGCCCTGGTTGTAGTAAACAAGATCGCCATCTATTGTTATAAATTTACATTGACCGTTTAATAGATCTCTTTCATAAATCAAAAAATGGTCTTCTTTTTGGTTAATATTTGCACTCCAGATTTCTTGGCATTCGTGCATAATCTGCGGATGAAATACATCGATTCAAACAAGCTTTCTGATCCTCAGTTCAAGCGATACACGGGCATCTCATGGTCAACCTTCTATTGGATGGTTGACCAATTAAAAATACATGTCCCTGCTAAAGGCAGGCCGCCCAAGTTAAGCCTGGAGGATCAGGTTCTGTTCTGTCTGAGCTATTGGCGGGAATACCGAACCTTATTTCACGTTGCTACGAGTTACGGGGTTTCAGAGCCCACAGCCTCAAGAATTGTACACCATGTTGAAGACTGCCTGATTCACTCCAATCTGTTTAATTTACCGAAGAGTTTACCCGAAGGTGAAGGCATCGACTGGAATGTTGTGATCGTGGATGCCACAGTGGACTGCCACCACTCTCCTAGACAAATATCGTCTATTCTTTGGACTGCCACCACTCTCCTAGACAAATATCGTCTATTCTTTTTGCACAGGAGAAAACATTATGAGTGGACAACGATATACCCCAGAATTTAAAGACGAAGCTATAAAATTAATTACTGAACGAGGATATTCTGTCACTGATGTAGCGGAACGTTTAGGTGTATCACAACACAGTATTTATAAATGGTTAAAGGCGATACAGCCTTTACGCAACAACCCTGATGAACATGAATTGCTCGAAGCAAAGAAAGAGATCCTCCGTCTTAAAAGTCAACTTAGACAAACTGAAGAGGAACGGGACATACTAAAAAAGGCCGCAAGGTACTTTGCAAGTCTGCCCGAGTAAAGTATCAGTTTATTCTTGAGTACAGTAATCAATTTAAGATTAAAACGATGTGTCGGGTTTTAAAGCTTGCTCGTGCTGGTTATTACGCTTGGTTGCATGAACCCGAATCAGGCAGAACTATTGAAGATAAACGGTTATTACAGCTCATCCGATCTTCTTATGATGCTAGTTATGGTATTTATGGTTATCGTCGCATTACTTTGGATCTTAAAGAACTAGGTGAAGGCTGTGGCCCGAATCGTGTACTGAAGATCATGAAAAACAATGGTATTGCAGCAGTTAGAGGATACAAGAAGCATAAAAGTTATGGCCGTGGTCGTCCTCAGATTGTGCCACCCAACCATTTAAATAGAGAGTTTGTTGTGAATACTCCGAATACTTCCTGGGTAACTGATATTACCTATATTCGGACTTGGCAAGGCTGGTTATATCTGGCTGTAGTGCTTGATTTATATTCGAGAAAAGTGATCGGTTGGTCAATGAAACCAACTCTTGCTAAGGATATCGTTCTTGATGCACTACTCATGGCAGTATGGCGACGCAGACCCGATGAACCTGTGATCATACACTCAGACCAAGGCTCACAATACAGTAGTGGAGACTGGCAGAAATTCTGTCAAAAGCATAATTTAATTCCCAGTATGAGTCGCAGAGGAAACTGTTGGGACAACGCTGTTGCTGAATCTTTTTTTAGCAGTTTAAAGAAGGAAAGAATTAAAAAGAGAATCTATAAAACACGAGAAATGGCTCGTGCGGATGTGTTTGATTATATCGAAATGTTCTACAATCGAATCAGGCGTCATTCGCACCTCGATGGTATGAGCCCAGAAGCATTCGAGACAGCTTCAAAATGAGGCTATCTCATGTCTAAGATACTGGGAGCAGTCCATCCTGTGCTTTTAGTAGAGCATCATTTACACTTTGTTTGAGATCAGAGTGACTAGCATTTTCTTTCTTATATTTCTCAAAAGAAAAACTTAACATCATATAAGCCCAAGAATGTCTACATACGTGTGGAGTTAGACGTTCTATTGAATCATAAGCTGAAGTATCAAAACACTCAGGTAACAATGCTTTTAATGACAAATCTACTTGATCAAATATCTTTTTAACACTGGCATAACTTAAAGCAGAGTAGGGAGGCTTTAAAGATGTAAATAAGATTTGTGAAGGAATTTCTTTTCGTATTTCATTTATATAAATTTGAAGAATTCTATAGTCTCGTTCCTGTAGTTTTATTACTCGGTACGAATATTCATTTTTGATTTTTGGCTTTTTTGATCGTTCATCGAACTCATCATCTGTATTTGTAATAATTAAACTAAAATTATGATTCTGAATTGATTTTTTAATAGAATTGGTTGTTAGTAGCATAAGCTCACCAATTCTGAGACCATAATTAAGCATGAGATGTATGATCAGAAAATTCCTGAGTTGCACACTTTTAGATCTAAAAGGGTTTAATTCATTGTATCTATTAGAGTTGCTCGGTGAAATAACTGAATACAATCCTTTAATCATTTCCTGATTCATACTCTTAAAATTATGATTTATCTCACTTTTAATTGTTTTATTGGCTTTTGAAAAGTTATTTATAATTTTTTTCTTTATTGTCATATATTTATTCAAGTTTTCTTTAATTTTTTGAATTTCCTTCAACGTGAGTTGCGGCTGTGTTTGGATGCTTAAGTATTCATCAATCAAAAAGTTGTAAAACTTTAGAAAGGATCTAATTCTATGGCCAATTGTTGTGTAATTGGTATGGTCTGTATTTCTTAGCCGAATAAGATTGCTATCAAATTTTTTATTGTTTTCTAAATAGACAATGAAATTATCAATTTCAACTTGGATGATCTCAAAATTGTAGGATGTAGAGTAAAACGACTCACAAAAGGACGTGGCAAACTTTTCAAACCAAAATTCATACCAAAATTTTATTGCGATTAAATCTGCATGCTGCGTAGAGATACTTTGAAATCTAAGAAATTTCATGGTGTACAGCATAGGGTACAAACATGGACAAGATGAATCCAGATCAAATAAAAGAATAATTTGATTTTCGTTTGAAACTTTCTTTTCCAAATTAATTGTTTTTAAAGCAAACATAATAAAGTTTATGAAGTATTCTTAAGGTCAACATATCATATTTTATGATTGAAATAGAAATTAGTTAAGTTATTGAATTCTAGTTTAAGAAAGAAGGATATGAAGTTATTGTTAGGTGTATCGGATTTAACATAATATACATTATACGAAATGTAACTGTAAGCCCAAAATAGAAATGTCTGCATTCTCACCAATCAAAATGTCTTGTCTATGATGCGCATCAACATCATGGACTGGATATGAATCGAGATGCTGAACACTATGATTGACAAGGAAATACAACGTCTCAGTTCTCAAAGATTTTCGAGATCAACGTATGACTCAAGCCTGTCTGGTTGCTGCTTAAGCAACTTATATTTTTAAAGCACTTCAAACTCAATCCTACGATTTTTCTGTCTACCTTCAGCCGTTGTATTATCCGCTACAGGCTTGCTAGATCCCAATCCTTCGGTGTTCAGTAAATGTCCCGGAATATTTTTTGCGATCAAATAAGTTTTAACGGCTTCTGCACGTTGCTGACTCAACATGAGGTTTTTATTAGCATCGCCAGAGCTATCTGTATGGCCAATAATTCGTACCTTTTTACTACCCACCTTACTTAAGGCACTGACCATTTCATCCAGAATCTGTATGCCTGAAGCTGCCAATACCGCACTGCCAGATTCAAATTCAATGATTCGATTCTTCAATGCTGCATCAATAATCTGCTGTTCTATCTGATTGACTGAAAGCTGTGTATTTAAACGGTAATTTGTTGGTATAAGGCTTTGAAATTTAGCTGTAGTTTCCTGAATTTGAACAGGATTTGATACTTTACCTCTCAGCTGGATATCAGCACCTTTTACTGTTAATTTTCCCTGTCTTACCTTTTTCAGGTCTTCATTAATTACATTGCTGACGGTATTTGACCAGCCTGCTGATGCCGTGACCTGACGGATCTGGATGCGATCTACTACATTTTTCCGTCCATAAGTTGTATATAATTTACTCAATATTTCCTGTTTAGTGTTTTCGTTTGGTACAGCACCTTCGATAATGACCGGTTGTGCATATACAGAAAAACTCACTAATAAGTATGATATTGTATTGATTTTTATAAGTTTTTTTAATTTTAAATTCTTGATTTTTATATTCATTTTATATTTCTACAAATGTCTGTTTAAATAATTTGATGCCTCGAGCCAGACTCATCTGACGCTCACTTAAGGACTGTTCCAGTGTTGCCAGGCCTGCATTATTTTCCAGGTATTGATCAATCCAGGTTGCATTGATAAGTGATACCCAATGCTGACTATCCAGATTTTCCGTGAAAATGTCGCTCAAAGCCTGTATGTCTGCACCTTTAAAGCCAAATAACAAGATTGGCTTTTCTTGATGCAATACACCAATCAATAGTTCTGTATGATGATGTTTCACAAACTGACTGATTAAACTGACCCAAAATGCTGCAATTTCATAGCAATAACTGATGTTATGAATGGGTAAAATCAGTACCTTATTCAAACGACTTGTGCCTTGCTGAATAACCGGTTGCAGCAATAATCCCAATCCAATCAGGCTTTGCGACAGCTGATACGCACTAAGATTCATCAGTCTAGCAAAGGAATGAATAGTATGAGGTTCATAAAATATCTGTGCCTCTTCATAGCTGGATACCATAATCTGGTTACTAAGCTTATTCAGTTTATCCAGCAAAATATCGCTATCTCGTATTGAACGCATTACACGATTGCACTGATAAAGCTCAACCAGTGCTGACTTATAACACAAGGGTGAATACACGATATTTTCAAATGGCTGTTCATGCTCAATCAGATGACTGACTACCATGGGAAACTGCCGGCCTGAGCTGTCTTCACTGGAAATCAGATTCGCTACCAGAAATAGCCTTGCCTTCGGATTGGCAATAAAGAAATCCAGCGATGGTAATTGCGCATAGGCCTGTTTGAACTCTGTCTTTTGCATGGCAAATTCCAATGCTTCCGTAATCCATTGATCAATCAGCTGAATCAGCTGATATTGTCCTCGTGACTTGAGAAAATCGCCACGAGCTGGACATTTACCATAATAAAGTGGTGTAGTTTTTAACTCATACATTACTCACCTCCACCATTTTCTTCAGTTTGAGTTGAATCCTCATCATGGTACAGCTGCTCCTGTATTGGCGAATGCCGTAGTCGGACCTGCTTGGCCTGAGCTTTGCTGAGGAGATATAGAAACACTTTGCGCAGCGACGACACGCACCGATTTATTGGAAACTACCTGATCTACCAGTTGCAGGTTGGTATAGTTCGGCTGGCCACCAATTGAATTGCTATTCTGGCCGCTAACCAGCCGGAAGTTTACTTTTACTGAAAGTTCCGGATTCTCCTTGCTCTTCCAGATCATTTCAAAGTTATTGCCTTTTTGGGTACGCTGGGCACTTTCAATCAGGCGGTTAATTCCATATTCACCTGGTTCATCAAAAATGGTGTGGGTCTTCCCTTCCAGATCCACCACGGTAATACGCGCACCCGGAATCGATCCCGGATTTGGCCAGACAAAGTTCACCCATTGTTGTACCCCATTTTCAAAAAGCATACGCTGCCCATCGATATCAAAGGTATAGGCTAAAAGTTTTGGATTTTCCAATGGGTAGAACTGGAAATTGGACTGGTTTACAGCCGGTACTATACGCTGCCCCTGATTCAATTCACCTGTTGCTACGCCATGACTAGGTGCTACATAGGTCTGGAAATTCGCTACAAAAGTTGGATTAAGGCTGATCCCCAGATCCTGCCAGCTTTTTGAAGTTAAGGTATAACCACGACGGATCACCAAAGGATCCAGATGCTCTTTTACAAAACGTGCAATACTGCCACTTTCACCAAAAATCTGATTAATTTCATTAGAAGTAGCTTGTAAATTTGCCTGACTGCTAAATGGATACTTCTGAGCCAGACTCTGGGTAAATGGCTGGTACGACTGCATGGTCCAAAGCTTGTTGATTTCTGCCTGTGCAGGAACAATCAGGCTTCCAAAAGACTGGATTAAGGGTGCAATCAGCAGGTTTTGCAGTAGCTGCTGATCCAGCTCTGTAGTGCCAGCCGACATTTTCTCGGCCACAAATTTATGGGTGGTGTTGAAAATGGAATTCTGCTCATGAATAGTTTGTTTTACTAAGGCCATACTTGCAGGACCAATATCACCAGAGCTTTTCAGGTCATTGAATTGACTGCGGATTTTGGAAATCGAAAGCATGTAGCCATCTAGCAGGGATTGATTCTGCAGATCATCCCGATGACGCGCCATCTGGTAGAATACCTGAAATTCACGTGCAATCACGCCATGGCCTAACTGGTTACTCGCCAGTTGTGCTTGTTTTTCTGCATCACGATTGAGCACTTTACGTTTGAACCAGGCAATAAAGCCTTTTTGTGGCACAGCCAGTTCTGCTTGAACCACCGGATTATCCCAGCTGGTTTCTTTGGCCACATGCTGGATCAACGTCCTGATTGGAGAATTTTCAGGTTCACCCAGGATATCAATCTGTTTGATTTGCTGGTTAAAATCACCTGCCTTGGCATAATGAACCGCATTCAGAAACTTACGCCATTCGGCAATATATTCCTTTTTATACAACTCAGTCAGCTGGCGACGGATCTGTTCAGGACTACCACTAAAGCTTAAGTCATCTGATTGTGTGGTATTCAACACCCAGTCTCGACTATCCGTTGAACTGGTTGCTGCCTGTTCAATCGCTTGCTGCACATAATCTTTCCAAGCCTGATAGGTATAAACTCCTGGCAAAGCATAGCTGCCCAGCATGACATTCTGGTTAGTTTCCCCCAGAATCTGTTTTACCGTAATTGCCGGGAAACGCACCGCAGCACGCATCTTGATTTCGTTATAAACGCGATCACGTGCAGAAACACCGGTGTTAATCGCTGTTAAGATCTGACGGGTCTGATCAACCAGTACCGCATCAGAATTCATCTGAGGGAAACCATTATGTCCTGACAATGTAATGGCATAGCTTAAAATCTGTTCAGCTTTCTGGATCATTTCTCCACGCGGCATTTCACCCCGGTTTTGCTCCAGCCATGTACGCCAGAAACGCGTCATCTGATCACTTAGGTGACTGGAATCCATATATTGAGGATTACTCAACATGAGATAGGTTTTCAGGGCATTGTAGGCATCTTGAGAATTTTGATCAGAAGGTTCTGAAGCAATCTGACGTCCTTGCGCCACATGGGTGATTTTCACCCGGATATGATTTTCTTTTAGAACTGCTTCATTGGCTTTAACCCGTTGCAGGTACTGTGCAATCTGTTGCTGGGTTGGCTGAAGAACCAGATGCTCAATGCCTTTCAGATATTCAGTTTGCAGTTTTTCCCGAATCTGATTACCTTGATACAAACTGAAACTGTATTTCAATGGCCGGTTTTGATCAAATTGATCCAGTTGCTGTAAATGACCTTGTAAAATCAGCAAGCTATCCAGTTGATGAGTGAGTGAAGGATTTGCCTGTACTTGCATCTTTACTACTTTATTAAGATCAGCCTGAACTTCAGCAATCAACTGCTGGTTATTACGGTAGGACCATAGCCATAAACTAAGAACAATTGATATGCTAAGAATCGCTCCTGTGAAGGCCATAAAGCGCTGGCGTTTTTTCGCAGGGTTAATATGCTGACGCACCAAATGCTTATCTTTTAGGATGACCTCAGAAAACAGATTTTTCAGAAAATAACCATGATCCTGAGAAATAGACTGTTTCGGCAGACCAATTTCACTATCATCACTGCGGATCAGATGAAAATCATCAGCGATCTGTTCCGTCATCGGACTTTCAATTACGCCGTCCTGCAAGGCACTGGTAAAGTAAAAGCCTCGGAAAATCGGTTTAAACTGGTAAGGATTTTCCTGAAATAGTGTAGAAATGAAGGTTTTTAGAACCGGTTTTAAGCTCTTAAACTCCAGCGGAAAAGTCATGACACTTGGAGAAATATGCTGTGAATGGCGACGGCTCAGATGTATTGTACTGACACTTTTCAGACCATCGTATAAAATGTTGTAATGTTGCTCGAATAATTCTACCGCCTGCTCGCTAGAATTGGCTGCATACGGTAAGGTTGCCCCCCAGACCTGATCAAATTCCTGTGCATCATAACAGTCAAAGAATTCAGTAAATCCTGCGATCAGGTCCATTTTAGAAAAGACTAGATATACAGGAGCAAAAACTTCCAGACGTTCGGTTAAATCCTGAATACGGGCACGAAGGTTTTTGGCTAATTTTATAGATTTTTCCGGACTTTGGCTGACCAGTTCAGCAATACTGACAATGACAATCAGGCCATTTACAGGTGTCTTAGAACGATTTTTCTTAAGAATGCTCAGGAAACCGAGCCATTCAGAATGATCTTCCGTATAGACTGAATAACGTCCTGCAGTATCCAGCAGAACACCTTCAGTTGAGAAAAACCAGTCACAGTTACGGGTTCCACTTAAGCCAGAAGACACCATTTTCTGGTGATGTTCTTCAAATGGAAAGCGCAGCCCTGAATGATAAATGGCAGAGCTTTTCCCAGCTGCCGGATTGCCAATCACCATATACCAGGGCAACTCATATAGCGCAGCATTGCCCTTACGATCTCCAAGTCTGGACTTGCGGATCAGTTGAATTGACTCCTTCATCTGCTGTTGGATCAGCTGTAACTCTTCCTTATTCTTATGCTTGTACTGTTCAGCTTCAGTGGTACTAGCAATCGCCTCGTAAATCTCTTCACCTTTTTTGGCATGTCGATAATGCTGGATTAATGCATAAATACCCCAGATCATCAGTATCAGGCTATAAACCGTTACCAGAATCCAGAACACACGCTCGGAAACGGTATTTTTCATGGAAAAAATCACCACGAAAAATGACAATGCCATAATCGCTTTTGGATTGGTCACATACTGCCAGACATATCCCAAGATCGTATAAAATAATGTATTCACTGTAATCTCTTATATTTCTTTATTATTTTTCAGATTTTTAAAATTTTTCAGGCTGCGTTCTGTTCAAGTTCCTCAACCATACTGACGGGTTGATAGACAAAAAATATCTGAGGATGCTGTACTGAATAAGCCAATGTAATGACATCTTCATTCATTTGCATACACAGCAATATTCCAAATAGTGCTTTCATCTCTGTTGCACCGCCTAGATAAGCATAACAATACAGGCCGTGATGCAGTTCTATTCCAAATTTACCCAGATACTGTTGAACCTTCTTTGCTGTGCTGATCTGTAAGGGATCATCCAGAAAAAGTATAAATGCAGCTTCCTGCTGTAGCTGATCAGCAAAGTTTGGACTTTTTTTCTTCAAATATTCACTAATATTTTTGACATGCTTAACGAATTTTATTGTTTTTATTTCTGTCAAATCTTCAATGCTTAACTGTAGTGAAGACAGGCATATACTCGCTGCATATTCTCCCGGCAGATATTGTTCCGACTGCCATAACTGCTGTTCCAGCCACTCCTGGTCAATTTCAGACTGTACAGCAATCACCAGACTGACCAGTTCATTTTGCTGCTGAATATCATTGAGCAGGTTCATCCAGAGTGAATAGGCATTGTTATGATCGACATAATGAAACTCGACATGAATCTGGCTCTGCACAATTTCATATTGCTGTTCTAGCTGTTCAATCAGCTTCTGTTGGGTTTCATCTGGCCAGAGATGAATTAAGGTTGCCGGCAGCAGAATATGCAGATTCAATTTATTTAATCGTGCAACCTGTTCAACTGGAATATCCGTTTCTTTCTCTTCATCAAACTGTTCATTGATCCAGCCCGGATGCATACGATATTGATAAGCTGTCTCTGCATCATAGAACATAGCTGACTTTCTAAGATGTGTAGCAATGTGATACAGGCTTTCACTATGTTGCTCCATCTGCTGCTGAATCAGTAAATTTATACGTTGCACTCGCATGCTGTGCAGGGTGTCATTCTCTTCTGCTTCGGGTAATAGCTCGTCCAGACTCCGAATACGATAAGACAGGATGGGCAGTCCATAGTGATTGGCCAAGGTTTCATCCAGTTCCGGGCTTTTAAACGCCTGCAAAGCATCAATAATGTCCTGATTTTCACCAAAGCTGTGGATTGCCGCAGATGAATAGACTTTTAGCGTCAGTTCTTCGACCGGTTTCTCCTTGTTTTTCTCTAGTTCACTTTGCTGTTGCAGATGTTGCTCTTTATTTTTAGCAGCTTCTAACTTTTGTGCTTTCCCTGTCTGATAAGCTTTTAGCGATGTGTAAATCAGCCATGGAGAAAGCAATAACAAGCCAGCACAAACCGGCAGCAGAATAAAGAATTGCAGCATATCCATGCCGGTTGGATCGTATTGCACATCACGCCAGTAGTAGATGACTAGACTACTTGTAATCAGGATCAACGCCAGAATAGTAGAGACAATGACCTTAATCATGCTGCTCTCCCCATCAGGCTATAACAGGTTTCCTGATTATCAGCAGATGCTTGTGGCATCAGAAAAGCGCCCTGTCCTAGCCCTACACTTTCATCACCAAGCCGGATGGGACGGATTTCTTCCTTGTTTAATATCAGCCGCAGATCCACCATCAAGGTCGGGCTGCACCAGGTTGCAATGATCTGTTTGAGTTTTTCGCTCTGCTTTTGTTGCGGAAGAAAGCTTAGATAGTCTTGCCGGTTTAATGGGCCAATTACGATTTCAATTTTTTCATCAATCTGGGTCAGCAATTCACCACAAAAACTATTGATTCCCAATAAAGCGGGAGTAGATCCACCCAAGGAAGATTTTTGAAAATCTTCCAGCTTGAACTGTTCTGGTAAATACTCCCTGATCTTCACCTTATGCTTGAACATGCAACTCAGCATGGTTTTCAGCACATAAGCACTATTATTTTGCCCCTGCATTAAGCCGGAAAATTCAGCAAAATAATCATCCAGATGATTCTGCTGATGCTGTTCACGCACATAGCCATTTAGCGCATGTAAAATTTCCAGATAATAATTGTCCTGTTCAATTTCATAGCGCAGTGGCAAATGATAGTTAACTGAAGCATCAATATATTGCGCGGTGAGTTTATGATTAAACAACCCGAGAAAATGCAGGGTTTCCTCACGCTGTTGACGTGGACTTTGCTTAATACGATAGGTATAGGCATAAGGCAATACTCCCTGTATACCGGTCAAGCCAATCATCGCGCTGGTCAGCTGAATTTTCCGATCTTTCCATTCCAGACATTCAATCTCGGATTTTGCAAAATTCAGGTTCAGTGAACTCGTAAAACTAAATCCCCTGTTCCAGTCCTGTAATTGATTTTGCTCAGGATAATGACGCAACAAACGAGTCGCCTGCACCAGTTCAAAGCGGGTTGGCTGCTGATACAGCTGCTCCACTACAGAAGTTTTTTGCCACCAACGTTCTGCACGCATTGGTATACCTCCTGTTCTGTTGCAGCATCAATTACAACCATTTCCACATAACTGTTCATTTGTACTTTCAGGTTAAAAATATGATTAAGCAATTGGACAAAGACATACAGACTTGATCCGCGAAATGCTTCGTTATTCATCTTGACCTTTGCACTTACACCACGGACAAACAGTGGAAAAGGTTTATGGTCCAATAATTTCTGGCTCAATGAAAAATCAATCGATTGAATTGCTTCAATCATCTGCTGATTTTCTTTGGAAGCTGGCAGGTTATACAGTTCCAGCAATTCCTTAAGATGCGTGACTGCATCGCCTTTCATCAAGGAGAGATTATTCAGGCAAAGATGGGAAATAATACGCCATTGTTCTTTTTGGCTCTGCTTGAATATATAAGGTAAAGATGGGCGCTTTAACAACACTCCACGTCGAGCCAGCTGACTGTCATTTAAGCTGAGTGCATTCTGATCCTTGTTATAGCTTTCATAAGGCAGATCGCGGTTACAGCACAGCAGCCGAGTACTGATAAAATCAGAGAAGGTATTCTGTGGCTCCAGGCTTTTGGAAATTAAAGAAAATTTCAGGTCATTCTTTTGCGTACTGGCAATTTCTGGCTGCAGATGATAGTAAAATTGTGCACCTTCATGCCGGTAATGACTCATGGCAAAAAACGGTAAGACCTGATGGGCAAATTGTTCTTTATCACTTTTTTCACGAATCAGGTTCATCTCGGAAACCGAATACACCTGATAATATTCAGGATGATGCGCATCTGAAATGAGTGAATATTCCAGTCGCTGATGATTGATTTTCTGTGGTTCGGCCTGTTTCTCAAACAGATTAATGACTGGTGTAGTGAACAACTTGAAATTGGCGAGATCCAGTTCTGAATAATTGCGAATCGCGGCCTGATCATTCAGGTTCATTTTAAAGTGAAGATGCAGCTCAAAATTCGACGTATCGGGTTCGACCTGATTGAGAAAATCCATATTCAGGTTCAGGAAACTGAACTTGTCTGGAAAGCAAAAGTATTCAAGTAATAATCGATATGCATGATGAGTATGCTGATCCACCGGCAGTAAACTCTCTTCCTCAGTAAAACCTAACAATTCAAATGGATTAGGAATTTTAAATTCTTGATCATCTATCTTGATTGAAAATTGGGTTTCAGACTTAAATATCTGATCCATAACCTGTAAAGGAAAACTTGAAATTGCATCCAGATAAATGGGTAGCTGGTACTGTGGCAGTAATTTCAGCTGATGATTAAAGATTTCAAAATCCAAAATCAGTGTGGCATTACGGTTTAAGTGAATATGTGCCGAAGGATGAGTTTTGAAATTGACAGATTTCAATGCAATGGGGAGTAAAGTCACATTCTGTACAGTCCGGTATTCACATTGTACGCCGCGTACACTTTTAGACTTTAAAGATGTATTTTTAGGAATCCGATGTGCATTACTCAGCTGTTTGATTTTATTGACATCTTCAAAACTAACAATAGAACATGCTGGAAACGGCTTTAAATACTGGGGAAACATCAACTCAAAAATTGATCGGGTGAAAATTTGATAGCTGTCATTCAGCTTTTTATCAATGCGTGCCGAGATCAGTGAAAATGCCTGAATCAGGCGTTCAATATGAGGATCGTCAATCTGCTCCTGATTTAAGGACAGACGCTGGGCAATTTTAGGATATTTATTGGCAAATTCTCGGGACTGCTGGCTAAATTCCTGCAGCTGCTTTTCGTAATAAGGTAATACTTCTTCAATCGCGCTCATTCTAATTATAATCTTGGCAAAATAACGTATTGTTGTGTGGTCGGTTTCAGTAAAGCATCAAAAACTACAGGTTCATATAAAGGATGGATATTTAAATAGGCATGAATGCTAAGGCAAAGACTACCCATATTGTTTTCATCCAGCAGCATTTCTACCCGTACATGTTTAAGCCGTGGTTCATGTGCTGAAATAGATGCTTCAATTGAGCGACAAATTTTGTCGCGATCCATTGGGTTTGCGGTCGATAAACCGACAAAATCAATAATGCCAAATTGCAGGATGGACTGTTTTACCCAAGCATAGTCATCAATAATATGATCCAGTTTGGCCATGCGGCTATTTAATAAATCTTCCAGATCTGCCGCCACGGCTTCACGCAATTTCTGAATCGACTGGCCTTGTGTACTGACATCATCTTGTGGCAACAGTCGGTCAAACAAGGTTGGACGGAATCCATAAGGATAAAGCTGATCCAGATTCATGCGTTTCCATCATCCATTTGGAATATTCAAATTTCAGCTAGAGACTTGCATATGCAAGCCTCTAAACACAGAAGAATTAAGCTGCATAAGATGCGGTATTATTCGATAATGACCATTTTTTGGTTATGGCACCTTTCTGTGTTCCGTTAATATCTTGCTGGTTATAAGTCCACTCAACCGCAGCATATTTCAGACCAAATGCTTCAGTCGGTACACCTTCTTCATTCACGCTTGGCGTTACTTGAGAAACCAGCACGTGTTTCAGTTTGATCTGAAGGTATTTGATACGCTTGTCGCCGTTGGCACGATAGAAGTCAATTTGCACTTCATCAAAGGTATAACCAGCAGAGCAGGCTTCCCAAAGTTTGGGGCTGGTTGCATCCAGGTCTTTAACAAAAATCATGTCAGAATGTTCTACACGCTCAGCGGTATGGCCACCAACGCTAGAAGAAGTTGCAGATTTTGGCTGACGAATATTATGTGACCAGGAATTTACTTCTAGCCAGCTTTTATGTTCAGAATCGCGTGATTCACCATCTACTTTATATTTACCGCGAAATTGGACGTATATATCTTTCATTGTTATTTTTAACCTGTTTTATTATAAATAATTAAAAATGCAACCGGCTTAGTTACTCGATTGCGGCAATTCAGTGACCAGTCTCAGGGATACTGACAACTCATCAAGCTGGAAATGTGGTCGCAAGAAGACCACTGATTTGTAGTGACCAGGTTCAGCTGGACTTTCTACAACTTTGATTGACGCTTCACGTAATGGATACTGCGCCTTGGATTCCTGAGAAGCACCGTCATCCAAGAGTACATATTGTGATAACCAGTCATTCAGGAAGGCTTCAACATTACCAGCTGAAGCAAAACTACCGACTTTGTCACGCATCATCGCTTTCAAATAATGCGCAATACGCGAAACTGCCATAATGTATTGGATCTGACTTGATAAAGCTGAGTTGGCATTGGCTGCATCATTGTCATATTTTTTTGGTTTCTGGGTCGATTGCGCACCAAAGAACGCTGCATAATCTGTATTTTTGCAATGCACCAGCGGAATAAAACCCAAGTCGCTGAGTTCTTTTTCACGTCGGTCGGTAATGGCAATTTCAGTTGGACATTTGAATATTACATCACCATCATTGGTCTTGAACGTATGTACAGGTAGGCCTTCTACCACACCACCCCCTTCTACACCACGGATCGCTGCGCACCAGCCATGCATGTCAAATGCATTGGTCAAACGGGTACCGAAGGCATAAGCTGCATTCATCCATAGATATTCGTTATGATCTTCACCAGAAACCTCTTCAACGTAGTTAAACCCTTCAGTTGCAGTACCTTCTTTTGGATGATATGGCAGACGACCCAATACACGTGGCATGGTCAATGCGACATAACGTGCATCATCACTTTCACGGAAGGAACGCCATTGCACATATTCAGCGGTTTCAAAAATCTTGGAAACATCGCGTGGACGATCAATATCAGTAAATGATTCAAGACCAAACATGCTTGGACTAGCTGCCGAAATAAATGGTGCATGTGCTGCTGCTGCCACATGTGAAATCTGTTCCAGTAGAAACATATCTGATGGCGTACGATCAAACTCAAAATCACCAATCAAGGTCGCATAAGGTGCACCACCGAAAGAACCATATTCTTCTTCATAAATCTTTTTAAATAAGGTACTTTGGTCAAAATCAGTCGCACTTTGGAAGTCCTTGATCAATTCCTTTTTAGTGGTATTCAACATCCGGATTTTAATCAAGGAATTGGATGGCGTTTCCTGACAGAAATAATATAAACCACACCAGGTTGATTCAATTTTCTGAAATTGTTCATGATGCATGATTTTGCTGAGCTGGGTTGAAATTAGCGCATCGATTTCGGCAATACGTTTATCCAATGCCAGGATCATGTTGTCAGATACGGTGATTGTCCCTGCCATGACTTCGCGTGCCAGTTCACCAATCAGGCTTTTGGCACGATCATGCTCTTCATCAGTACGCGCGATACGACTACGCTCAACGATAGAGTCAAGTAATGAGTATTCTTCTACATTCGTATTTTCAGCAGTTGCTGCATTTAAATTACTCATTTTCAACCTCCACACTCATCTTGCGAATCTGATCCGTACTTTTCAGCACTTCATCAAGAAGATCTTCCAGACGTTCATTATTGGAAATTTTGTTGCGTAAATCCGTTAAACGTTCACGTGCCTCAACCAGCCGACGTAATGGTTTAACCTGCTGTACCACCTGTTCTGGCTTAAAGTCACCCATGGAATTGAAAGTCAGATCTACAGACATCTTGCCACCCTCTTCAGTCAGCGTGTTCTCAACCTGAAAGTTGGCACGTGGCGCCAGTGATTCCATGACTTCATCAATATTGTCTAAATCCACATTGATAAATTTCTTGTCTTTTAGTTTGGTTTTTTCCAGCTCGGATGCTGCTGAAAAGTCTCCAAGTACCCCAACCACAAAAGGTAATTCTTTCACTTCACGTGCATCACCGACTTCCACATCGTAAGTTAATTGAACCCGCGGTGGACGAATCCGCTGTAATTTCTTCTGTACACTTTCACGCTTAGCCATGATGCTGATTCCTATATTATTTTTTATTAATTATTACGAAGTGCGCCAAATGGATTGGAGGTAGGCGGGACATTACGTGTGACGATAGGCTCATTTTTCTTGGCGACAACATTACTGGTAGACATTTCTTTGGCTTTAGTCGGAGCACTTGGACGTGACTTGGTCGAACTGGATTTTTTATTTGAACTCACCACATTTTGTTTCTTGGTGCTTGAGTTATATTGTGCACGTAGAGGCATTACAGTGACGGGTTGAGACAGACGTACATTGTCATTGAAAACTTTGGTAATGGCATAGGTTTCTTCAGTCAGCGGACGAATTTCGGTGCTGCGCATATAATTCACAGCTTTATTTGAAATCGCCACACCAGAAAGGAATGTGATATCTGTTAATTGACGTGTTGTATAATTTTCACGATTTAACTGATCTACAGCTTGAAGTGCCTTCAGATGCAGACCACGATCCAGATAAAGTTGTGCAATATTGGCTTTAATTTCACGCTGCAAATTAAGATCTTTCTGAGTTGGCTTGGCACAAAGCTGTTCATACTGTTGCAGTATTTCTGGATCAGTATCTCCGTTAGCCAATGGATACGCTTTAAGACATGATTTTTTCAGGGTTGCAGCATGCGTCTGCATCAAACTCATCGTGCAGACAGCCATCATCAGCACGAGTATGGAACTCATATTTTTTTTCAAAATAAGCCTCAATTTTTTCTTTTTCTGGTTGTTGATTTTTTTACTTGAAATGATTTTTCTGTATTTATTGTTTAAAAATCATCTTGCGAATTTAACAAAAAATGATCACACTAAGTCAACAACAAAAATTGACTTTTGTAAAATATTTTTTAACAGTCTTTCAAATAATGTTAAAGATTATATGACTTTGATCATTTTATTCTGTTAGAAAATATGCAACAACATGATCAAATAGATCAGTAAAAATGATTGGCTTGCAGTCATTCAAATAAATAATAAGAACAGCACAGTGGTATTTTTTAATTTTTAAAGACATTATGCCTTGCAAGAATAAATAATGAGAAACACATGAATAACCTAAAAATTTTAATTACTAAATTATCTGATCATGCACGCTTATGTCTTGAGAAATCTGCCAACACCTGTATTAACCAGCAAAACCACGAAATCGAAATTGAACATTTTTTCCTGGAATTGCTGTCGCATGAACAGCTAAATGATGTCCAGTTTCTGCTTAAAAATTACAAGCTCTCCAAAGATGCCCTGCTGGATGATCTAAAGGAAAGTTTACTCCAGCTTAACAAAGGAAACTCACGCACCCCTATTTTTGCCAAGTCAATTATCCGTTTACTTGAGCAAGCTTGGCTATTGGCATCTGCTGAAAAAGAACCTGTCATCCGTAGTGGACACCTACTGGTAGCTTTACTGACTGCTTCCGATCTGTATCAGATTGCGATGCGTTCATCCTGTATTTTTGAACTGATTCCGATCGATACAATGAAGCATCAGTTTCTGGCTTTATGTCAGGACAGTATCGAAAATGTGTCAACTCAAACTCATCCTTCTCTGCCAGTAAAAACTCCAAACTCTCAAACTTTACTCAAAAAAACACCAGCACTGGATCAATACACGATCAACCTGACCCAGAAAGCTGTTGAAGGAAAAATTGATCCGGTAATTGGGCGTGAATTTGAAATTCGCTTAATGCTGGATATTTTAATGCGCCGTCGTCAGAATAATCCGATCTTAACGGGTGAACCGGGTGTCGGTAAAACTGCGGTGGTAGAGGGTTTGGCACTAAAAATTGCCCAGCAACAGGTACCTGACGCTCTGAAAAATGTGCAATTACATGTGCTGGACATGGGGCTGTTACAGGCCGGTGCCAGTGTCAAAGGTGAATTTGAGAACCGCCTGAAACAGGTGATCCAGGAAGTACAAAGTTCTTCTCATCCAATCATCCTGTTTATTGATGAAGCACACACCTTAATTGGCGCAGGTGGTCAGGCAGGCCAGAATGATGCTGCTAATTTACTCAAACCGGCACTTGCACGGGGGGAATTACGTACTATTGCAGCAACCACCTGGGCAGAATACAAACAGTATTTTGAAAAAGATGCAGCGCTCAGCCGCCGTTTTCAGGTCGTTAAAGTTGAGGAACCGACTGAAGCGGTCGCGATTGACATGCTGCGTGGCATGATTCCGGTGATGGCCCAACACTTTAATTTACAGATTGATGATGAAGCGATTATCGCTGCTGTATATAGTTCACATCGTTATATCAGTGGACGTCAGTTACCAGATAAAGCGATTAGTGTTCTGGATACTGCAGCTGCTCGTGTTGCACTGACTCAAAATGCGCAGCCGGCACAACTCGATCAACTACAAGCACAACTGCATAATCTGGAATTGGAACACAAGCTATTAACCCAGGAAAACCAGAACCTGCCAATTCATCATGCCAGACTAAATGATCTTTCTAAAAAAATCTCAGATCTAAAACAGGATATCCAGTGTCTTAAAGAGCAATGGCAACGTGAATTGCAGATTGTTCAGCAGATCCGGGATATTCAGGCACAAGAACATAATGAAAAATCCAGTCAAAAAATTGCAAAATTACGCTTAGAACTAATTGAAGTACAGCAAAAAAAACCACTGGTCTTTGAACGGGTCAATACCAGCATCATTCATGAAATCATTTCGGATTGGACAGGTATTCCAGTGGGCAAGATGGTCAATGATGAAATCCGGCAAGTATTACAACTTGAAGATCGTCTGGCTCAGCGCGTGATGGGACAGGATTATGCCCTGCAACAACTGGTGCAAGGCATTAAAACGTCTAAAGCCAAATTGGAAGATCCTAACAAACCACAAGGTGTTTTCTTATTAGTGGGACCAAGTGGGGTTGGTAAAACTGAAACTGCCCTCGCCCTCGCCAATGAACTGCACGGGGGCGAATCACATCTAATCACGATTAATATGTCTGAATATCAGGAAGCACATACCGTTTCTTCATTAAAAGGCGCACCGCCAGGTTATGTCGGTTATGGGCAAGGTGGCGTACTGACTGAAGCTGTTCGCCGTAATCCATATAGTGTGGTTCTGCTGGATGAAATTGAAAAAGCACATAGTGATGTGCAGGAACTGTTTTATCAGGTCTTTGATAAAGGCATGCTGGAAGATGGTGAAGGTCGTTTGATTGATTTTAAAAACACTACAATTTTGCTGACTTCAAATGCAGGATCATCTGCGATTATGCAGGTCTGTCTCAATCAGGAACCTGAAAACTGGCCAAGTGCACATGAACTTATTGAACAGATTAAGCCAAGTTTATATAAACAGTTCAAGCCGGCGTTCTTGGGACGTATGCAGATCGTACCATACTTCCCGCTGCATGATGATCTGCTGATCAGAATCATTGAACATAAACTTGGCAAAATTATTCAGCGTGTACAAGCTCAATACAAGACTGAAGTTACTTATAGCAATGATCTGTTAGAGCTTATCCTAAGCCGTTGTACAGAAGTTGATAGTGGTGCCCGTAATGTTGACCATATTCTTAATGCCAGCGTATTGCCCGCTTTAGCGACTGAAATTCTGATGGCGTTGAGTGAGGAAAAAGTTCCTGAAAAAATTCAGATTGATGTTGAAAATGATGAAATCATTTATCACTTAGATCCACAGCAATCTAAAGCGAAAACTAAACGCATCCGGAAACAGAAAACGGATGCTGTATAAAGCTATATTTTAAAAGATAAAGAATTAAATAAGAAGAACAAGTTTCAGGTGAAGAATGACTATAGATATTGAACAACTGCTTGCCCCAATCTCTGATCATCAGCCAGGTGGTGAGGATTGCTCGTTTTCAAATGACTTTCATGCCATTAAAAAGGCCAAAATTCAGGATGATCCTCTGTTAGATCAAGGCGACTGGATCTCTGAGCCACGTCAGCCAGACTGGCAGTTTGTGTTGAATAAATCAGTTGAGTTGTTAAGTGATAAAACCAAAGATCTGCGTCTTTATACTTGGTTAGCTGAAGCTTGGGCAAGAACTCACGGATTTGAAGGGGTTGCACGCGGCTTGGAACTGAGCCATCGCAGTATTCAGCAATATTGGCAGGACATGCATCCTTTAATTGAGGATGATGATCTGGATCAGCGCCTGGGTTTGCTACAAGGCTTAATCAACCAGATTCCAGCTTTGATGAAACAGGTTCCCCTGGTCAGTCAGGCGCCGTTTTATCATTTAGGAAATTATGAGGCATTTTTACATCAGAAAAATATCCGGATACGCCGTAATCAGCAGGATGAAGATGGCGAATCTTCAAGTAGCAACGATGAGCTACAAAAGTTCGAGCAATTGCTACAGGCTACTTCCCACTCTGTAATAATAGAAAACTACCAGCAGGTTTTGGATATTCAACAGCACTGGCACCATCTAAAAACTATTCTGGATGAATTACTGGGTTTGAATGCACCGAGTTTTTCTGCAATTGACGAACAGATTGATTCGATCATTTCCCTAATTAAACGTCTATATAAAGTGGAACAATTAGCGAATCAAAATACTGAAAGCTTAATCTCGCCGACAGACTCAGGAATTCAGCAAGTTTATACAGATACTTCCTCCCCTGTTGTTCAAACTCAATTCCGGTTACAGCCACAAAATCATCTGGCCAATCGGGAACAGGCATTGAAAGTCTTAAATGAAATTGCGGATTATTTCCAGATGCACGAACCGCATAGTCCGGTAAGTTATATGCTGCAAAAAACCATTCGCTGGAGTCAGATGCCACTTCATGAATGGCTGGCACAAGTGATTAAAAATGAAAATCCCCTGGAACAGGTTCAAGAGTTACTAGGTGTACACGATATGAATAATTCCAATAATGAGTGGTAATACTGAATGTTTAAAGCAGAAAAAGTTCTTTGGGGTGAAGGCCTATTTTTAAGACCTCAGCATTTTCAGTTACAGGATGCCTATCACGAACAACGCCTGAACCATATCATTCAGGCGAGCTTGCCTTTTGCCTATGGAATTCAGTCAATTGAATTCGATGAAACCCAGTTAGGCATGAATATACTGGCACTCAGCCGGATTAAAATGGTCTGGCAAGATGGGGAAATTTATCGTGCACCTGAACTGGATCTATTACCTGAACCTATACAGCTTGATACTTTGAATCTGCGTACAGAAATGGCGATTTATCTTGCTTTACCGATGATTCAGGCAAGTAAGCAGAATCTTCATCATCAAGATCATTCTCAATCCAGCCGCTACCATTCCTATTTAAGTTCAACCCATGATCTGTTTACCAATGCGGCTACAGCAGAAATTACCTTGGTACGCCGTCGTGCTGAATTTAAGATTTTTGAAATAAGCCAGGGACCTGAACAGGCTTTGGATGGCTATTTTTATCTTCCGATTGGCACAATGAAACGGCAAAGTTCCGGGAATTTTGTACTGGATCACAAGTTTATTCCCCCCATCCTGCATATCGAAGCATCAGAAAATCTGTTGAATAATCTGAAGCGTACCTTGAATATTATCCGGGCCAAGATCAAAACCATTCAAAACAATAACCGGGAAAATGAACAGAAACTGATTGAATTCCGTTCTGGTGATATTGTGTCTTTCTGGCTGGTGAATGCACTCAATACTGCACATGCAACGTTGAATCACATCTTGCAGTATCCACGTATTCATCCAGAACGGCTGTATTCTGAATTATTACGTCTGACCGGCTCGCTCCTGACTTTTTCAACCGCCTATGCTGTCGATCATTTACCCCAATATCAACATCATCATTTACAGGAAAGCTTTGGCCAGCTCGACGTGATTTTACGTGAATTGCTGGATACGATTATTTCAAACCGCTATATCAGTATTGCCCTGAAAGAAACCCGTCCATCCTATTGGGTTGGCAGTCTTGAAACAGACAAAATTTCCCGAGAAACCCGTTTGTATCTTGCAGTATCGAGTAGTGTCATGCCAGCCCATGATCTGATTGCCTATGTGCCGATCCGTTTCAAGGTTGGCAGTACTGTCGATGTTGAACAACGCGTGATTGCAGCACTGCCAGCTGTACCTGTTCAGCATCTGATTCAAGTGCCAACCGCCATTCCAGTGCGTTCAGGGGTAAGCTATTTTGAAATTGAACCAAATAATGAACTGTATCAACGGATGTTGGAGTCCGAGACCATCTGTATCTATATCCCCAGCGGATTCCAGGATATTTCAATTGAACTGATTGCTGTGATAAATGGATAAGAATAATGAATAGTATTAATAATGCGCCATCGCTATTTGATGATGGACAAATTGGTACAGGTTTTCAGACCAATACAAAGATAGATAAGAGTCAACACTCAGCAACTACCCATCTGGTCGATCTATTACATGATGGATTCTATGTGGTTTTCCTGATTCGCAATCAGTATGTACCCTCTAATCCGGAGTCCTTCCGCCAGAAAGTGCTAGATATGCTGGCACGTTTTGAAAACCAGGCAAGAAAACTGCAATTTTCTGCAGAAGATATTAATAATGCACAATATGCATATTGTGCTTTGTTAGATGAGACGATTGCCACCCAACAGGATTCCCGTTTTTTTGACCTGAAAAATTTCTGGATGATGAGCCCGCTACAACTCAGTTTATTTGGATCACAACTGGCTGGTTATCGTTTTTTTGAACACATGGAAGAAATCCGCAATAAAGACAAGGAATGCCTCGCCGTTCTTGAAGTTTATCATTACTGTTTATTATTAGGTTTTCATGGTAAATACAGAATTGAATCAATGAGTCAGTTGAACAGTCTGATTAGTCGTGTCGGTGATCAAATCGATTACCTCAAAGGGAAAAAGGCATTTTCTCCTTTTGCTGCAATTCCAGACCAGATTAAACATATCATTCACCGTGAATTGCCATTTTTCTGGATTCTGATTTTCTGGCTAGTGTTTGCTCTGGCAAGCTTTATTGGTCTGCACTATGTGTTGTCCAAAGACCGTAATGCAGCATTTTCCCAATATCAGAATGTGATTAGTGTTCCTGCAGAACAGGCCCACATCACTATCCATTTACCATAAATATTATACTCACTATGGCAAACAAAAATAATAAACATATTCGTCTTTTACAGTCTATAAAGCCGGTTCCTCATTCTCCTAAATTTTACCTATTGAGCGGATTTGTATTGGGGGTGCTATCAGTAAGCTCTGTTTTACTAGGCTATGGTTATTATCAGAATCATTCGGGATCAAGCCGTACACGAGTTAATGCAGAAAATCATCAAATATCAGACTTAAATCATGCCGCAGAATCTGAGCAAATTATTCCAAAAGCCGCTACGCCGTCGGATCAGGATAATATCCAGAATCCAGAAGATGGTTTTGATCAGAATATTGAAAATATGTTTAAGGTAGCAAAGCCAGAAAGTAATGCAGAATCTAAAAACCATACTTCACCTTTTGAATCTGCGTTTGGTGCCCAAGAGCAAAAACCTTTAATTCAGGCCAATGATAAAAATAAACCACTTAAACCGGAAATTCGGACAATTCAATCTTCAGCAATAAAGACTAAGATAATTAAAGGTTCGCAAAAAAGTTCTTTAAATATAAATGCTGATCGTCTATCGCCAGCACAAACAGAAAAATCTGTTGAGCTAAAAACTACAAATACTTCGTCACAGGAACAGCCCTCAGCAACTACGCTACAGGAAAGTGCTGAAGTAGCACTGTCATAAACAGCATGATCTACTTCATTTTTTTCAGTTTTGTTTTGCTTAGCTTAGGTATGTTGCTGCTGGTTTCTTATGAATTCCGAATCCGGTTGATAAACCTGTGCATGCAAATTTCACCATATAGCAAGAACCGAATTTTGGCAGCCAGACAGGTTGCCTGGGAATTTAATCAGGCAGCATCTTCAGATAAAATCCAGTCACATTGGCATATTCAACAATGGTGGATTTTGCTGGCGGCCTTAGTGTTATTTAGCAGTATTGTAATTTTTACTTTAACCCGCCCCATTACTGCCAGTACTTTTGAAGCAAATTATTTACGTGAAGTTGATCCCCAAATTTATACTTTACTCGATGGTCAGGTGTTAGCACCGCCCCCAGAAGTAGAAGGTCATCTGATTGAAGAAGCCATACAGGGAGAAGTCCATTACTATACCAATGTTGTTTCTGCCCAAGTTATAAATCCACCTGATCCTACTGAAGATGTACATCTGCCTATGATCCATAATCATAGTGATCTCAATATAGTTAACCGGAAATGGAATAAAATTAATCCACGTTATAAACAGCGTTTATTGATGGTCTTCAAAATAATGCGTGAACAGTATGGATATGAACTGGTTTTACTAGAAGGTTATCGCAGTCCGGAACGTCAAAATTCACTTTCTGCAAATCCGAATACCACGCGTGCTAGAGGTTATCAAAGTTATCATCAGTTCGGTTTAGCAGCTGACGTTGCCTTTAAACGTCATGGTAAAGTCATCATCAGCGAACGTGATCCATGGGCAATGCGTGGTTATGAACTGTATGGTCAAGTCGCAGAATCGGTCGGACTCACATGGGGCGGTCGGTGGAAATCGATTAAAGATTATGGTCATACTGAATATCGTATGCCAGGTTTGAAAAAAACCGCTGAAATGGCAAACCAGTTGGTTAATGAAGGTCAGCTACAGGCAGCTGGATACTGACCTTCGATTCAAAGTTTCAAAGTTAACCGTGTTATTTATTATTGTGCATCTAGAAATGCTTGTATATGTTCCAGTACTTGTGCAGGATTTTCAGCATGCAGCCAATGACCTGCATTTTCAATGAGTTCAACTTTGGAATGGGTGAATTGGCGGTCAATCGCAGCGAAATGCTCTGGTTTAGAAATATAAAAAGAGTTACCACCTCTGAGAAAAAGTGCCGGAGTATCAATTGGAGTAATATCTTCCCAAAATAAAATATCCTGATAATGGTTAAAGAGCGCCTGTACATTAAACAGCCACTTCCCTTTGTTAAAAGATTTTAGCAAGAACTGAATTACCATTTCTTCATTCAGATATTCACGCATGATTTTTGTCGCTTCTAACCGGGAACTTAGGTTTGCACGCTCGACAGCAAATAAGGCTTCAAAAATTTCCGCATGATGATTTTCATGATATGGGATTGGAGTTATATCCAGAACCACAAGCTGCTCTACCCGATTACGCGCAATATCAGACAGTTTCATGGCAACTTTGCCGCCCATAGAATGCCCTACCACAACAAATTTGGTGATGTTAAGACTATCTAATGTTTCAAGTACATCTTTTGACATCAAGTGGTAATTATGCTCATCACTATGTCCAGATAAGCCATGGTTGCGCAGATCTAACTGAATGACGGTACGCTGGCTTGAAAAATGTCGCGCCAGCATTCCTAAATTACTCAAGCTGCCGAATAAACCATGAATGAAGACCATTGGTACAAGTGTTGAGTTATCATGACTGGTGATTTGGTAGTTGAGGATCATTTGAGAATTCCGTGATTTCATAGATGATGTGGTGATATTGGAATTTTATTGGGAATTAATCAATTGCTAAATTTTAAAATATGCTTAGGCTATTTATATGCAATAATTTTTGCTTAGGCTAAATAGGTGAAACTGGTACAATTTTTTAAAATCAGAGAGGTCTAAAAACTAGCTGTTATTATTCAAATAAGCTCAGGTAGCTTTAAAATTTTTAATTTTCTGACTATCACTTATTTACTCATTCATAATCAAAAACTGGATATGCATAATAAGCCACACTACATTTACAAGTCATATTTCGGGTGTATAAGCAGTCAGGTGGAATTTACTACCTAGCTTCTTACAAATTGGCTAAGCAGAAAATACTATTATTAAGTTTCCTCCCCTTTTCTTTTCATAGCTATTAACATTTATAATTCGCTTAGGCTATTTTACAAACTTTTAAAGATATTTGAATTATTAAATATGAGCTGCGTGCAGCAACTAGCCTAGCTCGGATGAAAATCATTTCTTATCAAATACTATTTAGTATTTCTAGGAAGTTTTTAGAAAAATAATTGCCATTACTTAAATATTCTAATTAATGAGATAATATCAGTGGATATATCCCCGAGATATAAGGTAATTCTACAAATTTATTTTAAATTAACTTAATAGTTTTATTGAAAATATATTAATAATGAACTTTTCATATTTATAAAAGCCCGGTTATTCAAATTAGAATCATTTGCTTTATTTATATTTTCCAGCGAAAAACGTTCGAGAAAGAGAAGTGTTTTATAACCTATTCTACTTCCCTATTTTTACAAAATACACTCGCCGTCATTCCAGATTTAGTCAAACTTTGATCCTGCCGCTCCAGAAAGTTTCTGGCAATCATTGCCATCGTAGGTGCCATATTCAGACTGCTATTTTCTTCGGACACCTTTTGAATATCCTGATAGGCTTTCAATCGATTACAGAAAGCCTGGCGTTGAGTTTGAGCATCTGCCTTTTGATCATCTTCATCTAAAATATGCTTGGTTTCATTCACGATTTTAGTCTGTGCTGAAATAAACTGGTCGTAGGCACTTTGTGAAAGTGGCTCTGCAAAGAGCATACTATTTAGCCCTAATAGCAATCCAGCACAAATGAAAGATGATTTTTTTAGCATTTAGATTTCTTCTTTCCAGACATCTTCATAATCATCGGCATCAATCATGAAACGAAAACCTGTTTCCAGAGCAAGGTACGGCAATACTTCTGGTGCAATATCCTGTAATTCACGTACAGTCATGGTTTCAAAAGCATCTTCACTTGAAGGTTCTCCGCCGTAAATATACCAGCTGATATTTTCAACCGGCTCAGGCTTTTTACGAATGCCGACAATTGGATCCTGTTTCAAGGTATGTACGGCCACGGCAACCACATCATCACCACTCACTTCAACATAAGCCGAACCTACTTCTTCACAGAGCAGTTTTTGTTCCGCGATCAGTTCTTGTAAAGGTGACAGGTTTTGCGTGTTTTTCGACATTCGGTTGTACTCATTAATTTTTTACATTAGCGCGCTATTTTAACTTAATTTTAATAAGGCTTATGAGAATTTCATCGAAATCTAAAAAATATCTACCCTTACACTGGTTAAGGGCAGATATGAATAAAGTTATTTAAAAACTTTAAAACGCTCTTCATTGGCAAGATAATCTTTGGCACGCGGCTCGCCTTCTATCGAACCAAATACCAGCTGTGCGCGAAGTTTCCAGTTTGATGGAATGCCCCATTCCGCATGAACCTGCTCATCTACGATCGGATTGTAATGCTGCAATGATGCGCCCAGACCTTCTGTATGCAATGCTGTCCACGTTGCAAATTGTGCGATTGCAGTCGAATGTTCCGCCCAGATTGGGAAGTTGTCTGCATAAGATGGGAACTGTTCCTGCAAACCTTTCACTACGTTGTGATCTTCAAAAAATAGGACTGTACCTACCCCTGCTGCAAAACTGGCCATCTTTGCTGTGGTCTTTGCAGCACTCTCTTCGTCTTTGGCATAGCTTTTTAATTTGTCTGCAACAAAGCCCCAGAACTTCTCATGTTCTGAATTGAATAAAATGACGGCGCGTGAAGATTGAGAATTGAAAGAAGATGGGCTTTGTTTTATCGCAGTCTGAATCAGATCAGTTAAATATTCAGGAGATTGTTCAACATTCTTGGCAATAGCATAAATAGTACGGCGTTTAATAATTAAATCTAAAAACTGGTTCGACATTTTTCAAAATCCTGGGATATATCTTCGGGAAAATTTGAACCTTCAGCTATTTTTGTGAAGGATAACTAATTAATGAGGCTTTAACCTTATAATAAGCTAAAGCGCCTATACCTTAAAAAATAATAGACTTAATTACTAGGCTATTTATTTGATATTTTTATATATTTTTTAGCTAAAAATGATCATTTTCATCTATTTTTTGAACAATCGTTAAAACATATGCACTGTTAAAGGGCCAGATGATAAACCATGATCTAGCTTGCGCTATTACTGAGCAAAATTAAGATATTTATTTATAAAATCTCTATAGCTTAGGCTATTTTGCTAGACAAGGAATTATGAAAAAATTCTCATATTTCAGATAAAATTAATCCCTCAAAATTGAGGGATTAATTTTATAAATAAAAGCTAAACACCTGGTTTAAAACTTTGCATTCAAAACCTGAGCAGATACTTTGTTTTTCCAAAGATCGCGTAAAACCGGTAAATAGAATTTTTCACCGAGCTCAACCAGCTCTGCATCAATTAAAGCATGCATCTCATGCATAAAAAGATAATCCAATTCAACTGTGCTGAGCTTGGTTTGCTGCTTTTGATAATCTTTGCGTTTCTGTTGGGCTTGTTTAACTAAACGATCCGCAAATGCTTTATCTTTAAACTGCATAATCGCTTTCAAACGTAATTCGATGATGCCCCAACCAGTTAAAAACATCTGGAAGGTTTCAAAATCATCGCTGGTCGATTCCCAAGACATTTCTTCCAGATTTTCATTATCTGGCAGTACAGGTAAAAGAAGCTCCATAACACTAGGAAAAATCTTTTTGAAATTCAGAATAAATTTAACAGGATGCTCACCTGGATAATCCTTGAATTGCACCTTTTTTTGAACATCCGTTAAATAAATATCAAACATAAAACAATCATCAGTGGGTAATCTTATCTAGCCCCTATTGTACGCAAGTCTGCCCGAGATAAAAACCATTGCTGACTATTCCATGATAAAACAGCTAAAAGATTAAAAACATTTACCTTTATTTGGCATTCGGTGAAACCATCTGTTCAGGTCTGACGACTTCATCAAACTGTTCAGCTGTTACGAGATCAAGTTCCACAGCCACCTGTTTCAAGGTTTTACCCTCCTTATAGGCGGTCTTGGCAACTTTGGCTGCATTCTCATAACCAATGACCGGATTCAAGGCTGTAACCAGCATTAATGAATCATGCAAGAAATGTTCAATTTTTTCATGATTTGGCTCAATACCAACGGCGCAATGATCATTAAAACTATTACAAGCATCACCTAATAACTGGATAGATTGCAGCAGATTATAGGCAATGACCGGCATAAATACATTGAGTTCAAAATTACCTGATGCACCCGCTACACTAATGGTGGTGTCATTGCCGAGAACTTGCGCGACTACCATGGTCATCGCTTCACTTTGCGTCGGGTTCACCTTACCCGGCATGATGCTAGAACCCGGTTCATTTTCAGGAATACGGAGTTCCCCAAAACCACAACGTGGACCACTGGCTAACCATCGAATATCATTAGCGATCTTATTTAAGCTAACGGCTAAAGTCTTTAAGGCACCTGAAGCGAATACTGCAGCATCACGGCCAGCCAAAGCCTCAAACTTGTTTGGTGCTGTTACAAATGGCAAACCAGTTAAATATCCAAGAGTTTTAGCTACTTCAACAGCATAATCAGGATGAGCGTTCAACCCTGTACCGACGGCTGTCCCGCCCAATGGCAGTTCGTACAGTCCCCCCAAGGCCTGTTCTAGACGAAGAAGTGCATGATCGAGTTGAGAAACATAACCGCTAAATTCCTGTCCCAACGTTAACGGCGTAGCATCTTGCAGATGTGTCCGGCCAATTTTTACAATATCAGCAAATTCCTGAGATTTGACATATAAGGTATCGCGTAAACGTGTGACTGCCGGAATTAAAAGTTCATTGATCTGCAAGCTCGCAGCCACATGAATCGCCGTCGGAAATGAGTCATTGGTAGATTGAGCACGGTTAACATGATCATTTGGATGAACCGGTTTTTGTGCCCCTAAATGATTACCCAGTTTCTGGTTGGCAATATTGGCAATTACCTCATTACAGTTCATATTACTTTGCGTACCTGAACCAGTTTGCCAGACCACCAGTGGAAATTGACTGTCCCATTGCCCACTGATGACTTCATCAGCAGCATCCACAATATATCGTGACAGTTCTTGTGAAATCTGGTTCAGCTCGGCATTAGTCAAGGCAGCCGCTTTTTTGACGAGTCCCATGGCACGAATCATTGGCCGTGGCAAACGTTCATTTCCAATCCTGAAATTTTGCAAGCTGCGCTGAGTCTGAGCGCCCCATAATGCCTCACCCGGTACAGCAACTTCTCCCATCGTGTCATGTTCGATACGTGTTTGCATGTTCAACCTCAATTCTTTTTGCTTATTAATAATCTTAGGAATCTGTATATCAATGATTTACTCTAATCATTTAAAGTAATCGATTACATTAAATATGTAAATGATAATTATTATCAAATATTAAATTAAAAATCTAATTTACTGCCCTTTGAGAATATTTTGATAAAACAACCATTCATCCTCAAGCATCTTTCTGATCGAGCGCTGCTGTTGCCAATGCAAAATCTGTTGTGCCTTTTCAGTATTCGCACCTAACTGGTCCAGTTCAGCATGGGGATAAGGTAAGGCATCCACAGTTTTAATTGCAGACTGGGTGACTTCAGCAAGCTGATCCAGTAAAGCCTGTATGGAAATCAGTTCACCAGCGATATTAAAGGCTTCACACTTTAATTCCTGCTGTTGTGACAACCACTGTAAGGATTTGATCACGGCATCACAACAGTCTGCGACATGCAGAAAACTGCGCTCTACTGTGCCATCTGCAGTATGGGCCTGACGGCGTAATTCAAGATATTCACGTTGCTGCGCAGCGACCTGCATTGCCAGAGGAACAATATTTTTCGGTAAAGGTGGCACTGCTTCCCCTAAGAGACCATGCTCAAAGGCACCGGCAATATTAGAAAGACGCAGGATCGCAATCCGCCATTCATTGTCAGTTTTAGCGGTATCCCGAATAATTTCCTCCACCATCTGTTGCGACTTGATATAAGGATTAGGATAAGTAAAGTTTAAAGGCAGATCTTCGCTTAAGTCTGTGCCAGATTGGCCATATACCGCCAAACTGGATAAATGTACCAGATGACGTACCCCGGTACGCTGCATGGCACGCATGAGACTCATAATACAGCTGACATTATCATTATAATATTCAAGTGGTTTTAATACTGATTCTTCCAGTGACTTAAAACTTGCGGTATGCACCACAGCCTGAATCGAATTCTGCTCAAAGACTTTGTTCAATGCTGGCGTGTTGCGAATATCAATCTTGATAAAAGGCACATACATACCAGAAATAAATTCGAGACGCTCCAGAGTCTGTAAGTTAGCATTGGCCAAATTATCGACCACAATGACCTCTAGTCCTTGTGCTAACAGACTTAAAGCAATATGTGAGCCTAAAAAGCCTAATCCACCCGTCACTAAAATCATTTATACTACCTACTTTCTAATGAAGCCAAGATCAATCTGTTGCTATTGATCAAGCCTGTAGTGAATTTCGATGAGTACCTTAATTCTTGTTACCTCCGCACCGACTTCCATTTATGCCTGGCATGCCCTAGGTTTAGCTCAGGCTTTGCAGGATAAGCAGGAAGCATTCCGTGTGTTTTTCTATCAGGACGGCGTATCGGTCGCAAATGCACTGCAATGGGTACCCGACGATCAACGTCATCTTACACATGCATGGCAAGCACTGCAGATTCGCCTCCCGGTCTGTGTAAGTGCAGCACTGGCGCGTGGAATTACAGATCCGGACAATGCTCAACGTCACAATATTCATCAGCATAATCTGGCAGATGCGTTTGAATTAGTCGGTTTAGGTGAACTTGCCGATGCTGTTCAATCCTCACAACGTCTGATTCAATTCTAGATGTTCCATTTTTTAGAATGTGTTGCTTTTCCAAGGAATCTTGTGTGAAATCTGTACTTGTTATATTAACCCAAGCCAATCTGACCAGCCTGCAGGTGCATGAAAGTCTGTCTGCGACAATGGTATTGGCGACATTTGGCTCGGAAGTTAAAGTCCTGCTACAAGGTGCTGCCCTTAGCCTTCTGCGTTCAGAATTGCAATTTGACCAGTTACAACATGCCTTTAAACTGGCATCAAATATGGTCGACAGTTTCGAGTTTTATGATCTCACTCCGATTCTGATTGAGCAGAAAAATCAAAATTCCCCATTTGTGACGCAGAGCGAACAAGAAATCGAATTTATTGAGCTTAATCCTGAATTTATTCAAAGCTTTGATCATGTGCTGTATTGGTAAGGAATAAGGATATACAAATGTCAAATCATACACTTTATCTGATCCAATCCAGCTATTCGGCAACTGCACAGATCCTCGATCAATTGGCTCAGATTTATACAATGAGCGATCAGGTCGTGCTGATGGGTGAAGCGGTTTTGTTGCTAGAGCATTCATTTCTACAAAGCTTGCCGCAAATTTATATGCTGAAAAATGATGCTGAACTCTTGATACAGCCCTTACCTGATCAAGTAAAATTGTTGAATTATGCAGATTTTGCTGCTCTTTGCCTCCAGTTTAATCGCTGCATTTCAATGAAATAATGAATGGGTTAAATATGAATTTAGAATTGGATCAAGATGGTCATCTGGTTGACTACACCATCTGGAATGAAGATGTCGCTCAACTCCTAGCCAATAGCCTGGACCTTGACTTGACCCCATGGCATTTTGAAATTCTGCAAGCGGTACGTCAGTTCTATCAGCAGTTTGGCCATTCACCAGCAACGCGCCCTCTAATCAAATTTTTAATGAAAACTGTCAGTGCCGATATCAATAATGCCATGCTTCAGGAAAAGTTTAATACTGGTCTGGTGGCACGTCACTTAAGCCGTTTGGCCGGCGTACCCAAGCCTGCGAACTGTTTATAAAGCTGTCAAGTCTTCGATATTTTGTCTGTAAAAGCCTGACTTTTTATTCGGGCTTTTTTATGCGATCAATTTTCACTTCTAGAATAATTAAAGATACAAGTAGCCTGCAGACAGCAAATACAGGTTTAATCTAAAGCTCGTAAGGCCCGATGCAGTTCATGTTGCATTTCAGGCAAGACTTTGATCAGAAACTCAATCTGTGCTTTCGCCTCGGCCTTGCTGACCTGTTGAGCCTCTACCAGCTTCTGCTGCTGAGTGATTAGTAAGCTGACCTGTTGAAGATCGGGTCGTTGTCCTTCACTTAATGCATTAATCATCGTGGAAAAGTCCAGATATAATTGTTGCTGCTGCCTTAACAATTCACTTTGCTTTGCAGATGCATTATTTTGTCCGGTTTTATTGGTTTGACTATTAGCAGTAGAGCTGACAGAGGCATCATTTGCAGATTTTTCAGCTGGCTGGACGGGAGCAGAATGGGGTTGATTAGTAAGATGGGTTTGATAGATTTCTTTTCGTATTTGATAGCCAATACCCAGTAAGGCTCCAAACAAGAGCAATGTAATCAATACATATAACTGAATTGTTTTATTATTCATCTTTGTGTCCTCAGCTTAAAAAGACAGCCCCTATTCAAAAGCTGTCTTTTCTACTCATCAACTACGGTGTTGACCAGTCTGCAGGCGCATAACCAATCCGGACACGTTGTGGGTGATTTCCTACTGGTACACTAAGCACTTTATTGCCAGTAGCAAAATCAATCACGGTAACCACATCAGTTTCACTTTCGGAAATCACACAGCTACGACCGTCCGGGCTACGCGTTGCCCAATACGGTTTACCCGCAGAAATCAGTTTCCCGGCAGTCAGCGTCTTGCGATCAACAATAGTGGCATAATTGTCCATAGTTCCCGCAACACAAAGCTTTTCACCATCAGCACTGATCGATAGGCCATGATGGCGCGAATCATTCACCCATTTTGTCCGATCTTTCGGAATACTGTCGCTCCCTGGCAACTGTCCAATCCGGCTAATCTTGTTCTGGTTCAGATCGTATTCAATCAAACCATTAAAGAATGAAACCTGGGCATACAGTTTGGTTTCATCCTTACTAAATACCATTGGTCGTACTGAGTTGGACAAATCTTTTCGGCCAAATGCATCCAGTGCGGGTCTGAAGTCAATTTTTCTCAACACCTGATGGGTATTGGCATCTGCGATGGTGATAAAACGCTTTCCTTTGGTAAAATCTTGCCATTGGGCATCCATCGAGGTTTCCACGTTGCCGATAGCAGAGTTCAGAATCTTGTTGCCGCCATCAAAATAAATGTTTTCATGCGGTTTATCGCCCGTGCTGAAACGACCTACTTCCTTACCGGTATTAATATCCAGTACATGCACTACATTTCCTGAAGATGCAGATACGGCGACCCGTTGTCCATCTGGTGATACTGCCATATGGTCAGCACGGAAGCCTTCAACAGGCGTGCGCCAGTTAATCTTGCCAGTTTTGATATTGATTGATACGACATCGGCGAAACTTGGGCGTGATGCGACCACCGATTGCCCGTCTGGCGTAGAGTACATATCATCTACCAGCTGGTCATTGCCTTCACCCGCTGTGGCCTGAATGTAAGTATAGGCAATCAGCTTGATTGGATTCAGGTGAATTTCCTTAAGGCGCTCTTTCCGGTCAGGAATCATGTTAATGACGCCAATTTTGCCAAAATCACCTGAAGGACGAATCACAGTTACCGTACCATCCCAGTTATTTCCGACAAAGAAAACCTGCTGAGAATTGGCAGGTGCAGCTGAAGGCGTAGAAGCGGCCTGCACACTTGGCAACGCAGATAGCATCGCCATCGCAGACAAGGTCAGACAGAACTTTGGCCATTTTTTATTTTGAATTTTCATCCCTTATGCTCCGCATAATAATTTGTATTTTTGTTTTAATTCCTTGTTATAGACACAGTCAGGCTGCGTTTTCACGCCTCTAATATACAAATGTATAAGATGATTTACTGTTATTTCCGACCAAAAAAAATACAGCTCATTTAAATTTATCGTTCTATATTCTCTGAATTTAAAAGAACATCTTGCTGTGATTTTATGTATCCAGCACATCGACAAACTGGGCATTGAGCACTTTGGCAAGATCGGCCGGTTTTAGTCCTATATCCAGTCCTCTTTTACCTCCACTCACATAAATCTTGTTCAACTGTTCGGCACTTGCATCAATTACTGTTTTTAACCGTTTCTTCTGGCCAATAGGGCTAATTCCCCCAACCAGATAACCAGTCAAGCGTTCTGCCTGTTTAGGATCTGCCATCTGGAGTTTTTTACATCCCACGGCCTGGGCTACTTTTTTCAGGTTAAGCTGATGATGTACCGGCAATACGGCAACAAAATATTGTTTATCATCCGTCACCAGTAAGGTTTTAAAGACTTCCTCTACAGAAAGCCCCAATTTTTCAGCAGCCTCCAGTCCAAAACTTTTGGCATTGGCATTATGTTCATATTCGTGAATGCTGTATTCAATTTTATTTACTTTTAACAATTTACATGCAGGGGTCATGGAAAGTCTTATGGGTGATGAGAAATCATATGATTATATAAATATTGGTTCGAGAAGTTAAATCAGATGAACTAACTAAAGAGCAAATTTTGCTTTAAATCCCTATTCTGGCCTCTTCAAACCTATTTTGTTTTATAGCCTTCATTTTTTAGTCAATCATTGTGGCTATCAGCACTTTTTAAGTTTTTATTACAAAGATGAAGATGAGCAAAATTACAGCAAATGTATGCGTTTTTGCCACTATCTAAGCGTTAGAGAGGTCATTTTTTGATTGCAAGAAAATATGAAGATGAACACATTCGTCACTTCATCTAGCTTATAAATAGGAAGTACATATTCCAAGGATCTTCTGTCAAACTTGCCGGGATACAGGCCTTATATCTCGGCAATAAAGTACCTCTTGAAATCATATTTATGATGCACAACTGAATTTAGAGAGATATGACTAATTTTAGAATCTTAGAAAAAATGCAGATTTTACATCAAGTAAAATCCATTAAGATATTGTCTTATTTTAGGTTTTTTAAATTTCATTACATGACACTGAGGAAATTATCACTTTTATTTAAAAGAAATGAGCAGAAAAATTTTCAACATTAATCTGAAGTTTTTTTTACCGGATTCAACTTATATACCGCATTCAAATTTGTCAGGAAAAAGCTGGTTAAAATTAAAAATATCACTAAGAGGAAGAATTTAGCGTTAACATGAAGATACAGTTACACAAAGGATATTAACTGTTTTTGCCAATTGGGTTTACAATGAAAATAATATGAATACCTCGCGAATTGTAATTTTTTAACATTGCCAAATCTCTGCAAAGTTTTCATTATAGCGCCACTGTTTGCTATATGCTTTCTACGTCAATTCAAAGAAATTATAAATAGTAATGTAGAAAATCATGCAATAATAAGCAGAGTTTGCAGACATCTTGCAAACAAAACCCGATACTTTTAATTGGAGCATGCTGGATGAGTTCGACCATTTTGGTTATTCATGGACCGAATTTAAACTTGCTTGGGAAGCGCGAACCGGAAGTTTATGGTCACCTTAGTCTTGATGATATTAACCAGCAACTGACTGTCCAAGCTCAACAGGCCACATTACAACTCGATACTTTCCAGAGCAACTGGGAAGGTGCCATTGTTGACCGGATTCATCAAGCCCAGCAAGACGGCGTTCAATATATCATTATTAATCCGGCAGCATTGACCCATACCTCTGTTGCGGTTCGCGATGCCCTCCTTGGCGTCGCCATTCCTTTCATTGAAGTCCATCTGTCGAATGTGCACGCACGTGAGGCATTTCGACATCATTCGTACTTGTCCGATAAAGCCATCGGTGTGATCTGTGGTCTGGGTGCAAAAGGCTATGCTGCTGCCCTCGATTATGTCATTGAAAAAATACAATCTTCTACACAATCTTAATTAGGAATACTGTCTCATGGATATCCGTAAAATCAAGAAACTCATCGATTTGATGATTGAATCTGACTTACAGGCGATCGAAGTTAAAGAAGGCGATCAATCGATTGCATTAACTCGTCGTAATCCAGTGGTTGCAGCAGCTGTTCCTGCGATGCCTGCACCAGCAGCCGAAGCGCCAGTGGCAAAATCTCCTCGCGGTGCTGTTGAAACTTCACCAATGGTCGGCGTGTTCTATGCAGCACCAAGCCCAGGTGAACCGACATTTGTTAAAGTTGGCCAGACCGTTTCTGCAGGCGATACGCTCGGTATTATCGAAGCAATGAAAATCATGAACCCGATTGAAGCCACTCAAAGCGGTGTGATTGAAGAAATTCTGGTGAAAAATGGTGAAGTGATTCAATTCGGTCAACCACTTTTCCGCTACCGCGCTTAATCACCCCGGGGATTTATAATGTTGCAAAAAGTTTTAATTGCAAACCGTGGTGAGATTGCGTTACGCATCACCCGAGCTTGCAGAACTTTAGGGATCAAAACTGTAGGTGTCTATTCTGACGCAGACAAGGACCTAATGCATTTGCGTTTCTGTGATGAAGCAGTATGCATTGGCCCAGGTGCGAGCAGTGACAGCTACCTGAATATTCCAGCGATTATTACTGCTGCCGAAATTACCGGTGCAGACGCTATCCATCCTGGCTATGGCTTCCTCGCTGAAAATGCAGAATTTGCCGAAATCGTAGAAAATTCTGGTTTTATCTTTATTGGTCCACGTCCTGAACATATTCGTTTAATGGGGAACAAAGTTTCTGCGATTATGGCCATGCGTAAAGCGGGTGTCCCGACTGTACCCGGTTCAGCTCATGCAGTGACGCCTAATAATGCCTTGGCTGAAGCGAAAGAAATCGGTTTCCCGCTGATCGTCAAAGCCGCTTCTGGCGGTGGTGGTCGTGGTATGCGTATCGTCGAAAATGTCGATACCCTGCTGGAATCAGTTCAGGCTGCACAGCGTGATGCAGAAATGTGGTTTGGAGATGATACGGTCTATATGGAACGTTTCCTGCAAAAGCCACGTCATGTCGAAGTACAAGTACTCGCCGATGGTAATGGCCATGCGATTCATCTGTATGATCGTGACTGCTCGCTGCAGCGCCGCCACCAAAAAGTACTGGAAGAAGCTCCAGCACCGAACTTGCCAGAGCAAGCACGTGCTGACATTCTGGAAGCTTGTGTGAATGCATGTAAGCTGATGCAATATCGTGGTGCGGGTACCTTCGAATTCTTGTTTGAAGATGATGAATTCTTCTTTATTGAAATGAATACGCGTGTTCAGGTTGAACATCCGGTGACAGAAATGGTTACGGGTATTGATATTATTGAACAGCAATTGCGTATTGCGGGTGGTTTAGGTCTCGATATCCAGCAAGAAGATGTCAAGGTTTTGGGGCATGCGATTGAATGCCGTATTAACGCAGAAGATCCCTCTACCTTCTTACCTTCACCAGGCAAGATCGAAAACTTTTATGCACCAGGGGGTGCGGGCATTCGCCTGGATTCACATGTTTATCCAGGTTATAGCATTCCACCCTATTATGATTCGATGATTGCGAAACTGATTGCACATGGTAAGGATCGTGAAACGTCTATTTCGCGCATGAGAAATGCTCTGGACGAAATGATTCTGACTGGTGTGAAAACCAATATTCCTTTGCATAAAGATTTAATCCTTCAGGACAAGAACTTCTGCAAACAGGCAATGGATATTCATTATCTGGAAAAACATTTGTTAAAGCAGCTTGAAAATGCTGAAGACAACGCCTAAAACCAAGCTTATAAAAAAACCGCTGTCATTCAGCGGTTTTTTTTATTGTTGACCATTTAAGGCAATACGCGTCTGAGGACGGCAAAACATTGCTCGGCCTTGTCATTGGCGCAGAAATTAATCGTATAAGGGTTTTGCCATTTCACAAAATACTGTGAAATTTCACCAGATTGGTCAACTTGGTTACCCGAGCAGTCTTTTTCATTATTATCATATTTCACTTGCAGAATTAGTGCGGGAATCTGCTGCGAAGGGTCTTGTGCGGGTTGATAATCATATAACCCTGATGTCCATTCGTCGCCACTTTTGATCACCACATTATTATTTCCCTTAAAATTATAATATTCGATACACTTTTTATTATTCGGAATTTCCATCCCCCACAAGCCGACAATTTCCGGACGGGTTTTAACAGTAAAGGTATTTGGAATTTCAGCAGTTTTAACTGGAGTATTCTCTGGTTTTTTGTTTTCTGTCGCCATTAGCCAAGGTGAGCTCATGATTAAGATAAGGCTAAGACATGTTTTTTTCATATTTACTGGCATCTTTTTAACAATTAATTCTAAATTATCATATTTATTGGGATCATGTCCCGCTCTAACGCAATTTCAATACAGAGTCAGAAACTATTTATCACATTGTTTAAAAACATAGATTTCTTTTCTGATTTTTTTGTATATATTTCGTATATAAGAATCTTAATAGTTCGTATTAATAACAGATTAATCAAACAATAAAATCATATTTTGGGTCAAACTTAGTTGCTAAACAAAGTGATCATTCACACTTAAAAATTTGAATATAGGATTTTAAATTTGCAATTAGCTCGAATAATAGAAAAACAATTAAATCATGAAACTCATGCTTATTTCGTTATTGTTTTTGCTGTTTTAGTATGTTGTCTTATTGGGATCGCAACCAGACCGCTAGAGTATCTGGCCTTATTATGGCCGGCGAACGCGGCTTTGCTGGCCCTATTTTTACGCTTTCCACATTTAAATAATCTGGGAGGCTGGTTAGGCGCGTTCAGTGCTTTTATGTTTGCAGATCTGGTCACCGGGAATGGTTTACTGCATAGCCTGTTTCTTACCCTTTCCAATTTGATTAGTACTATTGTTTCGATATTTTTTATTCGATATTTCAAGATTAATTACAAATACTATAATACCGGTTATACCTTTGTTCATTTATTTGGCATCTTCGCTTTTGCAGGCTGTCTGGCCAGTGCAGCCTTTGCAGTTCTCACCTTGCCGAATCTACCAAATTCATTCATGACCAAAGAAAATTTATGGATTGATTTTGGTCTGTGGTGGACCGGTGAAATGGTGAATTATATTGTGTTTCTCCCTTTAATCTTGGCATTCCCAAGAATAAAAGACCTGCAGTATCTATTTAAAAACCGTCGTCAAAAACGTAATTATTTCAGCTATTTTTTACCGGCATCTTCAGTCGTGGCCTGTGTCATCATTACCAATATTTTTGCAGGCCCGGGCGCAATGCTCTACCCTTTGGCTGCACTGATCTGGGCTGCATTGACCTATCGCCTGTTTACCATGACCATGATCAATGCTTTTGTCATCATTTTGACCTATTACAGCCTGACACAGTTTTATGCAACCAATCACACCATACTGGCCGATTCCACGATTTATATTTCACTGCGGATCGGGCTGTTTATGCTGGCCTTATCGCCGCTCATCCTGTGTATTATCAGCCAAAACCGCAATGAACTGTTTAAACGGGTTCTATATCTGGCTAATCACGATAGTCTAACGCGAACCATGAATCGTCATTTCTTCTTTAAGAAAGGCGAATATTTACTGCAATATGCCAAGACGATGGAATTTTCAGTGATCATGCTGGATATTGATTATTTCAAACGCCTGAACGATCATTTTGGCCATCATGTCGGTGATAAAGTCCTGCAACACTTTGCACAAATTGTACGTAACAACTTACGTGCCCAAGATCTATTTGCACGCATTGGCGGAGAAGAATTTGTACTCTTACTCTGGAATACTGAGCCTTCAGAAGCCCGCATCATTGCAGAACGGATTCGAGACCTTGTGGAGAAAACCCCGATGCATCAATCAGATGGCTCATCTTTGTATATTACAGTGAGCATAGGCATCACCCACCAAAATGAACCCAACTCCCAAGATCTGCAAAACCTGATTAATATTGCAGACCAAGCCCTATATCAGGCCAAACATCGTGGGCGCAATCAGGTGGTACTTGCATCTTAAGCATAAAACCTCTACAACCTTAAAACAGTATCAACGCTAGGGAATGGCAATGAAATTAGAAGAATATCTACAATATGACGGTTTAGGGCTCGCTGAACTGGTCCGCAATAAACAGGTACATTCAAGTGAACTTTTATCTGCTGCCCTGGAACGTAGCTCAATTGCCAATCCCGAGCTGAATGCAATTATCATCCCGATGCATGAACATGCGTTAAAACGTAGCCAGCAAAATCTGTCTGGCCCTTTTGCCGGTGTACCTTTTCTGGTCAAAGACCTGTTTCAGGAATATGCAGGCTATCCGACTTCTTATGGCTGTCAGGGTTTAAAACGGATCAGTTATATCGCCGAGACCAATGCCGAGATTGTCAATCGCTGGGAAAAAGCCGGAATTGTGACCTTTGGACGCACCAATACGCCTGAATTTGGCATTAAAGGTATTACTGAACCAGATGCCTGGGGTAGCTGTAAAAATCCGTGGAATTTACAGCATAATAGTGGCGGCTCTTCAGGTGGTTCGGCTTCTGCTGTGGCAGCCGGAATTGTGCCAATTGCGGGTGCTGGTGATGGTGGTGGCTCGATTCGCATCCCTGCCTCCTATTGTGGCCTGTTCGGCCTGAAACCAAGTCGTGGCCGTACACCTTGGGGACCACAAATGAGTGAAGCCATGCATGGCGCCGCAATTCAGCATGTATTAACCAAAACGGTGCGTGACAGTGCTGCAATGCTGGATGCTACTCATGGTGAAGATCATAGTTCACTATTTAAAATTCAACGTCCTCAACATCATTATCTGGATGTAATTCAGCAGCCACCCAAGAAGCTGAAAATCGCGTTTAGCACTTATTCTACGATTGGCACACCTGTCTCTCAGGATGCAATTCAAGCTATTAAACATACAGCAAAACTACTAGAGTCTCTGGGTCATGAAGTGATTGAAGACCGTCCAGCGATTGATGGGATGCAGTTGGCCAAGGATTTTATTACCACATGGTTTAGCCAGTTTTCTTTCATGCTGGATGAAATCCAGAAAAGCTATCCGTCTAGATCGAATGATTTTGAATTGGACTCTTTGGCACTGGCCGCCTTCGGAGCCAAGACCAGCGCGCTGGATTATATTCAGAACCTAAATAACTGGGGTCAGTATGTAACCCAGATGAATCATTTCTTTGATGATTATGATCTGTATTTGACGCCTGCAACGGCGACAGTGGCTCCGAAAAATGGTGAGGTCAAAACACCTGCTTGGCAAAAACCAATTTTAAAAGCTTTATTGAATGTGGGTAAAGCCCATTTGCTGGCACAAGGCAAACTGGTCGATAAAATTGTTAAAGAAAATCTGAAATGGGTGCCCTTTACCCAGCTCGCCAATATTACCGGCCTTCCGGCAATGTCGGTACCGCTGTACTGGAATGACCAGAACCTGCCGCTCGGTTCACAGTTTATTGCGCCGTTTGCACATGAAGATCTACTGCTCCAACTGGCGGCCCAACTGGAGCAGGCACAGCCGTGGTTTGAGCAATACTCAAAAATCCGTATTTAATGTCAAGATAATATGTTCAAGCCTGTTTTTGCAGTTCGACTTTGTTAGGCAACCCGAAAACCAGCAATAAACCTGACAAGGTCGATGCCGCAGCAGCGATAAAGATAGATGTTCCGCCTATTTGATCCCAATAATGACCAGCCAGAATACTACCGCTTGCTACCCCGATCCCCCACATAGTGCTATAAAGTGCCTGTCCACGTCCTTGCTGCCCTGCAGAGAAGTTCTGGAAAATTACCCGCATCGCGATCATATGAAATAAACCAAAACTGAAAGCGTGAATCGTTTGAGCAAAAAACTGTGCCGTAAATGAAGCAGGAAATACCCCAACGATGAACCATCTTAATCCAGTCATTAACAAGCATAGCGTGACCAGATGACGCCATGACCAGCGTGTCAAAAAGAACGTCGCATAGGCAAACATGATAATTTCTGCAATAACTCCGACTGACCACAGCAAACCAATCTGGCTGGTACTAAATCCAGCCTGACTTAGATAATTGCTGTAAAAACTATAGAACGGTGCATGCGAAAATAACAGAATTAATTCGATCAGAAAAAAACTATACACGACAGGACGTTTGAATATCGGCCATAAAGGTTCGAGCTGTTTCTGTGCAGTGGGTGCCGTCCTTGGTTCTTTAATAGTAAATGACCAGAGAAAGGCCAGAAATGAAATACAGAGCAACAAGACTGGCAACATACTGATGCTGATAATTTCAAAGACGGTACCTAAGCCGAATACACCGATTATAAAACCGACAGATCCCCATTTTCGTACTTTGCCATAGAGCTCTGCTCTTTTTTCTCCGAGCCAGAACAAGGTTACGCCTTCAAACTGAGCAAGAATAGCATTCTGAAAGAAACTGAAAATCAGCATTAGCAAGGCTACAGATTGAAAGCTATTCGGAATAATGAAAATCATGAGCCAGATACAAGCTTCCATCCAGGTGGCTATACGCACCAGCAGCATTCGCTTACCCGACTTGTCTGCAATCCAGCCCCAAATCAACGGCGCAAAGAACCGGGTAATAATAGCAATAGAGGATAAAATCCCGATTTCCTGATAATTGAAGCCCTGATCTTCAAGATACAGACTCCAAAAAGGCAGGAACGCCCCGACAATTGCATAGTAAAAAAAGTAGAATCCACTGAGTCTATGCTGAATTGCTAGAGCTGGCATAGATATCTATATCCTTGTATTTTCGAAACTTGCAACTTACTAAAAGTGGTTCTTAACTGCACTGAATTGACCTTATTTTGCATTTCTACAATCTACAAATTTTATTTTTGTAGATTCCTTTCTAAATTGCTAATTCTTATAATTTTATCACTCTTGGAATTTTATATAATTCTTTTTAAAAATAATTTGGGATTCATAGATCTCGTCATTTTAATCAGTGATCTACGATATTTAAATATGGAAATTTATTTTGAATATGCACTTGATCTTATTTGGCATGAATTCAAATTGCCGCTTTTTCACATCTGAATAAGTTAGGTTAGCAATGGTTGTGATTGATGGCGAGATTTCTTCTTGGATAGAGGCTTATGGGTTAGGGTTTTAGATTAATGAGCGTCCATAAATTGCCACCATAAAAAAACCATCCGAAGATGGCTTTTTGTTAATCAGTCTTGAGTTATTAGCCACAAGATGCTTGAACGATAATTTTAGTTTGTGGATCAGTAACTACTGTAATTCTATTTGAACGGTAATCTAAAGTTACCGGCTGGCCAGGCGCCACCATACGTACAATTTCAGCTTTAGTCTTTGCCTTAATTGTCGCTTCAGATAAACCAGTTTGCCCAACAAGTTTTGCTGCTTCATCAGATATACAGCTGCTCATAGTATTTCCTTGGTGAGGAGGCATCTGTTCAGGATTATTTGCACATGCTGTCAATGCGACAGCAACTAACATTAAAGATAAATTCTGGATAATTTTCATAAAATTTTGTCTTTTCAGGATAAAAAAGGTAATCATACAGAATATGGTAGCCTCGACTACAGGCTTAACAACAATCTCTATACATTCTATTTAAACAGAAAGCTTAATAAAAAAAGTATCTTGCTTTCAGCTTGATGATTTGGCGAATTTCGTATTTTTTTAACAGTTATAATGGAAATAACCTCCCGAAGAAGATTCTGTAGACTATTGCTTTTTAGTTTTTAATCACAAAATGCCTTAACAATTTTTTGAGTTTGTGGATCAACAATTACATTGATTCGTCCTAGATGATAATCCTTAGTGATAGGTTGACCCGGTGCAACCAGTCTAACAACCTCAGCATTTGTTTTTGATTTGATATCAGCTTCACATTGCTAATGTCTTACGTGCTAATTTAGCTGCACTGTCAGGTACTTATTTTTTCATCATTTCAGGCTTGTAAACGACTTCTTTATCTGGAGTTCTGGCACAAGCATTCAAGGCCACTGCTGCAAGAATAAATGATAAATTATAAATAAATTTCATAAACTTATATCTTTAATAAATAAAAGTAGGATCATACCTAAGACAGACGGTTTATATGAGCCTAGCTTTATCAACAATCTTAATACACATTATGAAATAGAGATTTAAAAACAGAAACTAAAACCTTGATTTTTTAACAGGCAAAAAATACCTCCTAATAAAGGAGGTTTAAAATAGAGAGACCCTAATGCTATATGACCTATCTATGAGTTTTATAAAATTCTGTCTTTTAAAGATGTTAAATATTCAATTGCTAGTAATTTATAATGATTATTACAGCCTTTTAAATCCGCCAATTAAATCAAAAAGATATTCAATATATAGCTTTTTATTAGATATTTCAGGCATATCGAATACCCAATAGGTTCTAGACCTAGATCTGTATTTGCATCGTACGGTCAAAGTCTTAATTTCAATAAGAGCTGCTTCATTCCTTAATTTTGCATATAATGATAAGTATTCTGCAAGAAACTTCAACTTACCGTTTATGTCATGCGTAGCTGAACCATGCACCTTCAGAGCTTCATCATATACTAAAACCAGTGTTTCCTGTGTCATGTGAATGCCTATATCTTCTGGTCGAATTAATAAGTATTAAAAGATAAAATAGTTTTAGATTTTAAAATAGTTAGAAAACGTATTTAAACCTTTACTTTACGAACTTAAATTCACATTTTGTTCGTATTAAAAAATCCCACTTAATTCTTATAAATTAAGTAGGTGGATTTTCGCCATAATTTTATTTTTATTTTCCATACAAATTATTATTAAAGTATTTTATTTTAATGACATAATTTTATAATCGAATAATTATTAGCCTGCTTCTCCAAAAAAACATAAAACTCCCTATTTTTCAAATATTAACCTATTTATTTTTGAAAAAAAAGAAATAGTGAAAAGAATTAAAATTTAAGCGTTAAGATCCTATGTAAATCTTTAAAAATTACATTTTCTAATATAGATTTAGACTGATATTTGGTTCTTTATTCATTTTAATTAGTTTTTTCATTTCTACTAAAAATATATCAATTTAACCTTTATAAAGCGCAGATAGAATACACAAAAGTCTAACCTTACTATTATTATTTTTATATAATACATACACTTAAAATAATACAAATTATTAATATATATAAAATCTTAAATAAAAAAGCAAAAAAAACCTCCTTTATGAAAAAGGAGGTTGAAAAACTAAAGAAACTACAGCCATAGAATCTATTTTTGTATTATATATATGTTTAAATTATATTCAAGACTAAAATAAATTTATTTTTCAGTTGAAAAGCCCGCTTATTCTTGCGAACAAGCGGGCCATTACTGTAGTCATTTTCTTCGTATTACATGCGTCTTCTTCAGAGCGCATATAAAATGTACCATTGAAAATCATTAAATAAAATGTAGAAAATATGAATAAAATGTTTCAAAGTGTTTTTTTAGGTTATTTTATTAATTTGTAGCATTTTCTAAACAATAAAATAATCCATCAGCCGGTGTACTTTTTATGTTACTCATACTAAAAAATGTTATAAGACCAATATAAAAAAGTTATTATTGACTCTGATCACGGTTCATCTTCATACCAATTAATTTACTTATAGCTTCTTTTATTGGTAATAAATAGTATTTATAGATGTCTAAAATTTAAAGCATAAAATTTATCAGGTTGTTTTGATAGTAAATCAATAAACTTTGGAATTGTCGTTGCCATTAATAAGCAAGGATCGTGGTCATCACGATGATTCGCTGTGAAATATTTCATATGCCTTTTAAAAAATAGACAATTTTCAATATTTTCATGAGACATCAGTTCACAATTAAAGTGAGTCATAGACCGCCCACTTAATATAAAGCTCACCTTATAAATATCAGGAAAAATCTGGGTTTTAAATTTATGGAGATGTCAGATGGTACGTCTCTTAACCACAAAGACTGAGTGCAGTTATTCCTGTGATTTTTTCAAATATCACCTACTTAAAACCATAGTACTCAGGGCATCAATTGTTGAGATCAGCTTACTAATTTTAGTTTACAAAGTTTACTCATAATTAATTTAGAAACATGGCTAAGACTGTTACATTAAAAATGAAATTATAAAAATTAAAGTGGTATCGGCAATGAAAATTCAAAATCCTATTCCTCTTAAAGTTATGATTAGTTGTATATGTCTAGGCTTTGCTAGCCATGTTGCAGCTTCTCCTACACAATCCCAAAAAGATAAAAGTCCTTTAACAGATGTGGTATCAAAAACACCAGGTACTTTGTTATCCATTCAGGAACAAAGCACCGATTTATTTCCTCATGCTTCAAAACGATTTTTAATTAATTATCGTAGTCGTGGCATACATTCAGAGCCTATCGTAACTTCCGGATTCATCCTGCTCCCTAAAGGTAATCCCCCAAAAGGTGGATGGCCTGTTGTTGCTTGGGCTCATGGTACAACTGGTGTGGCTGACACTTGTGCACCCTCTGAAGATTATGTAGGAGGGCCTGTGCATGCCTATCAGCAAATCGCCGCCCAACCGCTTGATGCCTGGCTCGCTCGTGGTTTCGCAGTGGTTGCAACGGACTATCAGGGTTTAGGTACACCAGGAAGACATCCTTATATGAATGCACAGAGCCAGTTACATACTGTCGTGGATTCTGTCAGGGCAATCCATCTATTAAAGCCTTACCAGTTCAGTAAAAACTGGTTTGTCATGGGACATAGTCAAGGAGGTGCTGCCACCCTGATGGTAGCTGCTCACGGGCAAAAAGATGCTCCTGAACTCAAGCTGCTCGGAGCAATGGCTGTTGCACCAGGTGGTTATCAATATCAAGGGATTGCCAAATACGTTTCAACTCATTCGCAAATTCCAAAAAGTGTGATTGCATTTCTTCCTATTGTTCTTCTGGGTGCCGATGCGGCAGATCCAAGCCTGAACGTCATGAATCTACTAAGTCCAGAAATGGGACAGATTACGACTAATGCGCGGGATCGTTGCTTATCAGAATTGCAAGCTACAGTAAAAGAAGCTCCCAAAACAGTATTCAAATCAAATGCAAATCTTACTCCATTACTTAACTATTCCGCAAAACAGTCGATTGAAAATATGATACCTACTGTTCCCGTAATAATTGTTCAAGGTGATAAAGATCAGATTGTAGATCCTCGTGGTACTTATGCTTACTATCAGCAGATCTGCAAATTGCAAAAACCCATCGCATTCCAGCCCGTTAAAGGTGCCGATCACCATGGTTCATTAAGACAAAGTGCATCCATGGTAGGAAATTTTATCAGCTCGGTTGAACAAGGGAAATTTATTAGTACCTGTAATAAATAATAATCAAGTAAAACTTTAAAAATTAGCCTTTAAAGAATTGTCAGCCCCTTGATTGCAAGTGAGGGGCTGTACATGCATTTAATGCCATGCACAGCAATACAGGCATAGCCCTTTTCACACTTCCACAACTCAGAAGCTATACTCAGGAGATAACTGCTAAAGAGCAGAATCCACTGTGCCTACACCGGATTACAAACGCTTTTCGAAAAATTAAATAATCTATAAATTTCATAAATTTATATTATAAGCATACATCACCTTAATTGTATTTTCATCTCAATAATCTATCAATGTGTACACAAAAAATTTAATAAAAACAAGCTATTCAGTATATAGTTCTAGGTGAATACTACATAATATTGGATGATGATAAACAGTGAAAATATAAAACTAAGAATCAGGAGATACATAATGAGCGAAGCATACATCTACTGCGATAGAAAAATTATCAAGTGTTCTGTTTGTGAAGCACAGGATGACTATAGCTTTAATGATACTCAGCAATTTTCTATTATTGCTGCTGCAGAAGGCAAGCAAACTCATGGGCGCTACTCTATTGAAAGTATCAAGTGCAAGAACTGCAATAAAGTGGCAAAAAACAGTCAGGATCCCTATTTTTATTATTAAGTTGAATTAAAAGTAAAAACCTACTTTGAAATAGAGTATCTAATAAAGAATGATAATCAAACAAATATGATCATTATTATTGGTCTAAAGGGCCTTCAAAGAATTTCAGATCATAAGTTAAAACTAACTTTAGCGGTATATCAAGGAGATACTCAATGCCTGACTTTATAAGAGCTGTAGGCTTGGGCCTACTTTACCTCCCGCTGATGACCATCAATATCTTTAACACTATATATGCTGATACCTCGCCTATAACCCCTGAATCTCCCAAAGCTATCACATATCCCAATATAGATCGTGGTTTAAATGAAAGCCTTTATCCTGATGAAGAAATCACAGCTAAAAAGATCGCAGACATTATTGAGAAATCTATTCGGAAAGAGTATTCGACCGGTATCGCGCTACGTGATGCACACCCTAAGGCACACGGTTGTGTACGCGCAGAGTTCAAGATAGCTGAAGCACTTCCCAAAGAGTTGGCACAAGGTATTTTTCTTCCCGGAAAAACCTATCAAGCCTGGATACGTTTTTCTAATGGATCTAGTAATGCTCAACAAGCAGATATTAAAAAAGATGCCCGTGGCATGGCAATAAAGCTTTTGGCAGTACCGGGAGAAAGACTTTTAAATCATGATGAAATGTCTACTCAAGATTTCATCATGATTAATCATCCGGTTTTTTTTGTGAATGATCCAGCTCGTTATATGGCATTTATGCAGGATATAAATAGTGAAAGCTTTCTCAAAAAATTGCATACCCCTTTTGCATTAGGGGCTAAAGGAACCTGGATTGCCTTAAATACGAGAAATACAATATCTAATCCTCTGCAAACCCGATATTGGTCCATGGTGCCCTATCAATTAGGAACAGGCAGTGGTCGTCAAGCTGTAAAGTATTCAGCCCAAGCATGTTCAAGAGGAACAGATCCTATACCCTATAATCCCCACAATAATTTTCTAAGAGAAAATCTACGGAACCAATTGCAAAAAAGTAAGGCATGCATGGAGTTTTTAGTACAACCCCGAACATCAAACAGCATGTCGGTCGAAGATTCGATGACCGAATGGCCAGAAAACCAGGCACCTTTTTACAAGCTAGCGACTATTCATATTCCTCAACAGGTTTTTGATACACCTGAACAAAACGAATTTTGTGAAAACCTCTCCTTTACGCCATGGCATACAGTACCGGAACACAAACCTCTGGGAGGAGTAAACCGGATGCGAAAGGTGATTTATGAGCGTATCAGTCAGCTTAGACATGAGATGAATGCTACTAAAAGATTAGAACCACACTGAGAACTAAATATATATGAATTATTAATTAAATTATAACTTAAACTAAAATTAGAGCGATTATTGCATCATTTATTTAATTTAGCTTAATAATTTTAGTAATTTTAGTTTACAAAGTTTGTTAATAGTTAATTTAGAAACATGGCTAAGACTGCTACATTATAAATGAAATTATAAAAATTGAAATGGTATCTGTGATGAAAACAAAAAGTCCTCTCCTGAAAATTATAGTGGGCTGTGCGGGCTTAGGCTCTGCTTATTTGCTCGCCTCTCCTGCTATTTCCCGGAAATGCAAGAATCAGGATTCCCAGAAATGCAATCATCATAATTGTGATATTGCTGCAAAGACCCCCGGAACTCTACTCGCTATCGAAGAACAAAGTACTGATTTATTTCCCCATGCCGCCCAACGATTTTTAATTACCTATCGCAGCCGTGGTATACATTCAGAACCCATTGTTGTCTCCGGATTTGTTTTATTGCCACAAGGCAAACCACCTAGAGGTGGCTGGCCCGTTTTAGCCTGGGCACATGGCACCACCGGAGTGGCAGATACCTGTGCCCCTTCTGGTGATTATGTCGGTGGACCCGTGCATGCCTATCAAGAGCTGGCTTCCAAACCACTTGATGCCTGGCTTGCCCAAGGCTATGCAGTAGTTGCCACTGATTATCAGGGCTTAGGTACACCCGGCAAACACCCCTACATGAATGCACAGAGCCAACTGCATACTGTGGTTGACTCTGTAAGAGCACTTCATTTTTTAAAGCCTTATCATTTTAACAGGAAATGGTATGTCATGGGTCACAGTCAGGGAGGCGCTGCTGCCCTAATGGTAGCTGCACATGGGCAAAAAGATGCACCTGAGTTAAAGTTACGTGGAGCACTGGTCGTCGCCCCAGGAGGATATCAATATGAGGGAATTGCTCAATACGCAGCCTTGCATCCTCAAATCGAAAAAAGTGTGGTTGCATTTCTTCCTATCGTTCTTTTAGGTGCTGAAGCCGCGGATCCTAGCCTCAATATTATGAATTTATTGAGTCCTGAAATGGCCCAGATTGTCAATTATGCGCGTAATCATGGCTTATCGGAATTACAAGCCGATGTGAAAGAAGCACCTCAAACAGTTTTCAAACCCGATGCAGATCTTAATCCCTTAATAGAATACTCGAAAAAACAATCCATCGAAAATATGATACCTACTGTCCCTGTAATGATAGTTCAGGGTAATAAAGACCAGATTGTAGATTATCAAGGTACTCATGCCTATTATCAGCTAATGTGTACCAAACAAAAGCCGATTGCATTTAAAACTGTTGAAGGTGCAGATCATCATGGCTCTTTAAGACAAAGTCAATTTATGGTCGAAGACTTTATCAACTCAGTTGAACAAGGAAAATTTATGAGTACTTGTGAGACAAATTAATGTTCATATTTTTGTCGATTAGATATTTGTGATCACGGTAACTATATGAAATCTATGAAATATGCAGTCTGTTACTAGACTGCATATCATTAAAAGTTTAGCTATTATGGCCTGAGTATGCCATTAACACGCTTATCGCAGTTAAGCTGTAACGAATATCGAAACGTAATATTTCATTTATTTGAGATTAATCCGGGCCTGCTACAGGCCAACTAACTTTAATTAATCCAAATTTTATTCCTTCGCAAACGTGTAGCTAAAGCAAGTATTAGAGCTTTTGCTGAAACTCATAATTTTGATTTTTGAGTTCCCCATTTTGATTCCTTAATTCTTTAGCAAACAACAATGAGAATGAAAGAGGTTCTTTATGTGCTCGAACTATGAATTCCCTTCAAAAAAACGTCTTTCCTTACTAGATATTCATGAAGAACAACTGGAACTCGGAATAAAAATACATGTTTATCCATTAGCACCCGCCCCAATCATTATGCGTGGTGCGGACAAGTTTGAGCTGGATATTGCACGTTTCGGACTAGTTCCATCTTGGGCAAAAGAGTTGAAATATGGCAGACATACCTACAATGCCCGGAGTGAAACAGTGGCATCCAAACCAAGTTTTCGACATGCCTGGAAAAATAACCAGTTTACTTTAGTCCCAGTCGATACATTCTTTGAGCCTAAATATATAGACGATAAACCACACTGGTTTGGTATTTCACGTGAAGATGGTCATCCTTTCACGGTTGCAGCAATTTATGAGGATGCATTGATTGAAGGTGAGAAAATCAGATCCTTTTCGATGCTTACCATAAATTCGGATCAGCACCCATTTATGAAACGGTTTCACAAGCCGAATGATGAAAAACGTTCGATTATTGTGATTCCTGAAGAATTACGACACGACTGGCTCAACTGCGACCATGAACAAGCTCATAATTTTTTCTTTGAAATGAAAGATGAATTTATAACAAGGCCTAAAGAGCAAGGTTTGTGGACCAACTGAAAAGCCCTAAACCAAGTTAGGGCTTTATTCATATAAAATACTTATTTCTGCTCTCTCAATGGATTTTCTGGCTCGGCATTGGGTTTTTTCTCCGGCTTGACATGCTTATAAGATTCCTGATTCCCTTTATCGTCATTTGATTCTTTTTGTGGATTTGATTCCTGCTCTTGCTCTGGCTTATTTGTCATATATATCTCCTCGATCTGTTTACTCAAAATAAATATGACATCTGACAATAAACATCAATGTTATTTATGTTTCACATTTACATTATAGAAATTTAATCTCTTCAGCATGTACTCACTTCTCACAGCACCTGTCACACATAAGTTAATAAGTCTCGATAGCTGATTGGAGGATAATACCGTATGAGAATATAAACTTACTTATTGGTTAATAGAGAGTCTTGGCGGTGTAATTAAAGGATTCAGACGCCCCCTGTTTTTTGAATATTTTGCTAACGTGTGTCATTCAATATGTCTGAAATGCGATTACGTCACCACCTCAGATAAGTCTGCTTGACTGACTTTGTTGTTCCACCAGAAAGACAGAAAATGTGGTGCAATAATGGCCAGCAATCAAAAGACTGTTTTAAGCATCACATTTACAATACTTCTTTCCCATGGCCTTTATCATATTCATAGAAGAAAAAACATGACGAATATAAATTTATCTTGCCGGATACATAAGTATCGTAATCAACCAAATCTTGTTTTCACCGAGACCAAATACGAAAATCTTCCAACCTTATCTCTATTATAAGGAAAATTTCATCAGTAAAGCCCTCGCCACCTGGTGATTGAACTGGAAAGGCTTTACGTTTATTGTTGGAATATTATTCAATATTTTTCAAGCAATCACGACACTCTTTTATTTCATCATCATCACAGGTGTAATCGATTTCAGTTGCACCATGAAGACCAAATAAACAAAATATAAATTGCATCATGTTTTTCTCCTTTTATATAAATCTCGATTCTGAATCGAGCTTTATTGCTTCAAATATAAAATGATCCAATACATCATGATTTGGATCAGCTGAATAAGCTGGAACGACTTCGCTACTCTGCTTCGTATTTAGGTAAATTAAAGCCTTCAGAGCTAAGTCCGTACAGGTTCTTCAGCTTTAGTCATCTGGTCCTTTTTACAATGATCACTTTTACAATGCTCGTTGCTCATCATCTGACACATTTTTTCTTTGCAAGATTTAAAACAACAGCCGACCATCACGCCCATGCCAAATGCGCATATACATCTCATCATAGCTTTGTCCTGTCTTTTCGTGAAAAGAGATATATAAATAACATCTATTCATGTATTTCTCTTGAGAGAATTTTCATGCTTTATGTTGTGAATGAAAACTTATGTGAACAACAGGGGCGAAAACTACAATCAGTATCAAAAAAGAAGATTGTTGCGAAAAAGAAAAAGCCTGTTCAACTCTCCTCAATTGAACAGGCTTTGTAATATGCTGATTTTTAATTATTTAAATTAAGTTTTTTAGAATGACGCCAAGATATCACTAGCCAACCACCCAATCTGTGTAGGATATATAGATTCAATGTTTCCAAATGTGAAATATTCACTATTTCTGTTAAATAAATGTCTGTATTTTAGGCAAAAATATTTTCACCCCTCAAATTTGACCAATAAACATCCAAATATTAAAGATGATCAATTCAAATAAATATTAAAAAGCTTGGTTCAAATTTTGGGAGAAGATTCTCATTTTTAAAATACTTGCTACTAACTATATATAGTTTCTCAACAACTTATAAAATTTGCAGATGGCTGCTTTCTTTTTCGCTATTTATCTCTATAATTTTTCATATAAGGCATATCAACATTTAGCACTATGAAAAAACGCATACTGATTACTGTCTTGATGAGCGTGGCAATATGTGGTTGCCAAAAACAACAAGCAGAGAGCTCAGCCAAACCTGATTCAAATATCAGAGCACAGTTTGAACAGTCAGATAACCAGCTCAGTGTTTATCTGGATAAACTAGATTCTTCAACAATTAGTATAGAAGAAAGAATCCGCATCCTCTGTAACCAGTATCCTGAAGAATATAAAAATAATTACATGCCAGCACTACTACAACTTGCCCCTCAGGAATATACAGAAAAGGATCTACTCCAAGATCTAGACAATGCGCTGAATTTCTACAAGCAGAAAGCTAATATTCAGTGTTCCTAGTTGATATATTCAATTTTATAAGAAAAAGTAAATGCATAAAAAACCGCCTTATTCAGGCGGTTTTTTATAAATAGCGTATATTCTGGAAAGAATTAACGCTTTATTTTTCACTCATCTTGTTGATTTCGTGAATTTTGTTGTTGCTGGTTACTTTTTTGCTGTGGCTGTTGTTGCTGTTGGCCTTGCTGGTTTTGTTGCTGATTGCGCTGCGGTTGCTGCTGTTGTTGCTGATTACTTTGACTCTGCGGCTGTTGTTGCTGCTGGTTGTGTTGTTGCTGATTTGGATTTTGCTGGTTATTTTGCTGACGCTGTTGATCTTGATTGCGTTGTTGATTTTGCTGTTGCTGTTGTTGGTTCTGTTGGTCTTGCTGTTGGTTATTAGCCATGGTGGTATTCCTTACTATTTGCTTTAAATTAAAAGCCGATAGAGTTTCGACTTAATAACCACTCTACTCATTTTTTAGATTTATCCAACCTTTGACCTGTTACAGTTTAATTCAATGTAAAAAATAGTAAGCTAAGTAATTGAAGTGGAGATTAATGAGCAACATAAATCACCTAATATAATGCAAAAGAAACATAAGGAAAGATATAAAAATCAAAACTATTATCCAATAAAAGAAATAACTTAAGCTCTGTTTTATATATAGAAAAATTGAAAAATATTATTAAATACAACTTACCATAACTTATGCTTTTGATATTTATAAATATATAAAAAAATTTATCTTTTGCAATATTTTTTGAAAATCGAATTAAATATTCATAATCCATTTTTTAAAATATTTTAAACACATCTTAATACGATAATTAAAATAATTTCCTCAATAATAATTTTTGTTTATAGATTTTATCTTGATTTTGACTTAAATAATTTTTTCTTTTTTTTACTATTAATTTAGGTAAACTCATTGTTTTAAATTATCTTTATTAGATCACTTCTATATAATAAGTCTCCTTTAAGGAGACTTATTAGACTCATTTTTTATTAGATATTGACCACTTTAACAATAATAGTCTGAGTATCTTCCTGCTCTTCAGCTAGATGTAAACGTTTAAGCTCCTTGCTTATCACCTTAAACTGTAAGTTCTGATAAGAAAGCGTGCTTGGAATCTGATCAAAATATTGACCATCAGCATCGATTTCTTCCTGAAATAACGGTGTTCCCAATTGATAGTCAAGACTTTTCAAGACAACATATTTTACTGTGGTTTGCATTCCAACGCCCTACTTTTACTAAGCACTTTATTTTTATTTTTACCACTGTTCCGCTTGAGAAGAAACCTCTATTTATGAAAATAGCCCAAGCTTTAACCACTCAGACTATAAAGTCCAAACAACATGAAATTACACTTATCTCTGAAAATAGTTTTAATTTTCATAAAAATATAAATATACTTGAAGTTAATGGATGGAAAAATCTGTCTAGATTGATCGACAATCACTACTCCCACAAAGAAATAGAGAGACTATGATAAAAACCTGTTGCAGCTTACTCGAAGAGAAAAATATAAAAATTGCCTTTATCGAAAGCGCAAGTTCTGGATATCTCAGCAGCCAGTTCTCCATCTGTAAAGGTGAAGGTGCCGAAATTCTGCTTGGTGGTTTGATCTGCTACGATGTAAGTGTCAAGACTTCAGTATTGGGTATCTCTAAAACCTTGATTAATAGTCATACTGCCGAATCTATGCCGGTAACTGTTGCGCTGGCGGAAGCAGGTAAAAAAATGTTTCGTAATGCTGACTGGATTATCGCCTGTACCGGATTGCTTAAACCAGGTGGTAGCGCGACACCAGAGAAACCGGAAGGAACATTTTTTGTGGCCATTAATGATGGCACGCAAATCCATCAGTTTCAGTATTATCTCAAAGGCTCACCACTTGAACGCCTCAACAAACTGTCGGCAGCGGTTGCACATGACATGATCAATCTGCTGAATAACCGCTAAGCTTTCAAAGTTACTGTGTAGCCTGAATAAGCTTCATTATTTCTACCGTATTTTAGGATAGATTGGCATGATTAGTTGCCAATCTATTTTTTTTTGAGAGTGGAATGACCATGAATATTAAAACCGCACTGCTTCTGCTCCCTCTTAGCTTGCCCGGTCTGGCTTTCGCTACAGTAGGCGGTCCACAAAATATTGAAGTTTTAGGCTATGAAGTCAAAGAACAAAAACTTTATATCCTTCGTCATTACCTTGATGGTCGTGGACGCTTGCCTCAACTGTATTATTATAATTTTAAATCTAAAACACCGAATCAGCTGATTCAGGTCAATTCCTTATATATCAATCCTAAAACCAAGCGCATCGATTATGATCAGGATAGCCGCAAGTTTGATCAGGACATTGCCAAAATCAAAAAACGTTTAGTCCCATTGAGTCCGATTCAAAAATCAAAGCCACAGCTTAAGGTGTTAAAGACAACGAAAGGTAGCGCGCCTGCCTGGCATGATCCGAATGAAAAAGTGCCAAAATGGACCTATCAATATCAAGTGAAATCTGGCGCACAAAAAAGCCCGGTTCAGCAAGCAGTCAGTTATCAGCAAGGCTTGAAAATTAGCCAAGCCTATAAAGTTCCGAGACAGAATAAAACTCTAGTGACAGTCAAGTATCTAGGTATTCCTTTTGAAACAGGTTATAGCATTGAAGATCCGGCACTGTTAAGCCGATAACAGAATTCACTAAAAAAGAAGGTCTCAATTGAGACCTTCTTTTTTTATTTTTACTACAGAAACAGATTAAGCCGCTGTAGAACGCTCAGCGATTGGCACTACTTTACGTAGTTCTGGACCGGTATAGTCTGCACTTGGACGGATAATACGGTTATCTGCGCGCTGTTCCATCACATGTGCTGCCCAGCCTGTCACACGCGACATGACAAAAATCGGGGTAAATAGCTTGGTTGGAATGCCCATGAAATGATAAGCAGATGCATGGAAGAAATCCGCATTACAGAATAATTTCTTCTCACGCCACATGACTTCTTCGCAGCGCACTGAGACTGGATACAGTACCGTGTCACCGACATCTTTGGCTAAACGTTCAGACCAGACTTTAATAATGCCGTTACGCGGATCATTGTCCTTATAGATCGCATGACCGAAGCCCATGATTTTTTCTTTACGTTCCAGCATGCCCAGCATTTCACGCTCAGCTTCTTCAGGCGACTTCCAGTTTTCGATCATGTCCATCGCAGCTTCGTTGGCACCGCCATGTAGAGGGCCACGCAAGGAACCAATTGCGCCGGTAATACAGGAATGCATATCGGACAATGTTGATGCACACACACGAGCGGTAAAAGTTGAAGCATTGAATTCATGTTCTGCATACAGAATCAAGGAAACATTCATTACCTGTTCATGTAGCTCATTTGGTTTTTCACCATGCAGAAGATGCAGGAACTGTGCACCAATCGAATCATCATCAGTATTTTCTTCAATACGCACGCCGTCATGACTATAACGATACCAGTAACAAATGATTGCCGGCAAAGTTGCCAAAATACGGTCTGCGATATCCTGTTGCTGCTCAAAAGACTGCTCAGTTTCAAGATTTCCCAGCATGGAAACACCAGTACGCATCACATCCATTGGGTGTGAATCGGCAGGAATACGCTCAAGCACTTCTTTTAACGCCTGGGGTAAAGTGCGTAATGATTTCAGTTTAGCTTTATAGGCGGCCAATTGCTCTGCTGTCGGCAATTCGCCAAAGAAAATCAGATAAGCGACTTCTTCAAACTGGCAATGTTCCGCCAGATCCTGCACGTCATAGCCGCGATAGGTCAGGCCTGCGCCACTTTTGCCTACTGTTGAAAGTGAGGTTTTACCTGCCACTTGTCCGCGCAATCCTGCGCCGGTGAGTACTTTTCCTTCAGCCATTTTTTTAATTCTCCTGTTTAAACAGTTTATCTAATGTGTCTTCGAAGCTGTGATAATCTAAAAATTCGTAGAGTTCTTTTCGTTGTTGCATGAGATCCAGAACATTTACCTGAGTGCCGTGTTCACGTACCGACCGCATCACCTCAAGTGCGGCTTTTTGCATTGCACGCGTCGCTGACAATGGATACAGCACCATGCCAATACCCTGCTCCGCCAGTTCATCAACTGTGTAATACGGTGTATCACCAAATTCGGTAATATTCGCCAGGACGGGCACACCGACTGCATCACATACTGTACGGTACATGGTAATATCGGTCATTGCTTCGGCAAATATTGCATCAGCACCGGCTTCAACACAGGCACAAGCACGATCAATCACGGCTTGCAGGCCTTCTTTTTGCAGCGCATCGGTACGCGCCATTACCACAAAGTTTGAATCGGTTTTCGCATCTACAGCCGCTTTGATACGATCGACCATTTCCTGTTGCGATACGATTTCTTTATTTGGACGGTGACCACAACGTTTCTGTGCAACCTGGTCTTCAATATGAACTGCAGCGGCTCCTGCTGCAATCATCTGCTTGATCGTGCGGGCAATATTTAATGCACCGCCCCATCCGGTATCAATATCGACCAATAAAGGGGTATCGACACGCTCAGTGATCCGGCGTACATCTTCAAGAACATTATCTAGGCTGGTCATGCCCAGATCAGGCAAACCATAAGAATAATTCGCGACACCCGCACCTGATAAATAAATGGCTTTATAACCGACCTGTTTGGCCATCATGGCAGCATAGGCATTTACTGTGCCCATAATTTGCAATGGTTTCTCGACTTCAAGCGCTTGTCTAAATCTTAAACCTGCAGACATTTGTTCTGTCATCTTCCTTTTCCACAGTCTTGGCTATAATTATTGAAATTCGAGTATACTCATTTGGCTTGCTCATTCCATAACCCGATAGAACAAATACTCTAAAACTTTAGTCAAATTTTTAAGTTTTGCTTTACCTAATCCAGCAAATACTGCACTTATCCGGCGCAATTATGAAATATGTGCATATATTTGCTATGATGGCGTTTCAATCTCTATTGACATGTTGATGTACTATCTCCTATGCAAGACCTCGCCCTAGAACCGCTCGCCAAAGATCTGCCACAGACCAAACGTGGTCATGAGCGTTGTATTGCGCTGCTGATCAGTGCAACCGAGCTATTTCTGGAACGGGGTTATGATGCTGTGTCTCTGGATGATATCGTCCAGCATGCCGGTGGCTCTAAAGCCTCTATTTATAAATACTTTGGCAATAAAGAAGGCTTGTTTAAAGCCATCTGCGATTATCGTCGTATCAAGTTTTTTGAAGATATCAGTATTCCGATCGAACTGATGGCACTGGATTTTCGTAGTTATTTAGTACACACGTTGCTTAATTTTTATCACCAGATTATGCAACCGGAAAACTCGGCCTTTATGCGTCTGGTGCTGGAACAAAGCCAGCGTAATCCTGAACTTGCTCAGCATATTCATGAGCGAGGCCCGGTGCATGTGCAAAGTGCCATTGCCACGGCTTTAGAACAGGCAGATGCGCAAGGTTTATTGCATTGCGAAAATCCACAATATTCGGCGCAGCTGTATTTTGGTATTTTGCGCAATCTGGAATGGCGTATTCTGATGGGAATTCCGGTACAGGAAGATGATCAGGAAATCGACAAATACATCAGTTATTGTGTGGATCGCTTTTTAGACGGTCATCAAAAAGTCTAGTTTTTTTGCATTTTTCATTGCTTATAGTATATTAGCCGATTCCGTATTTTTTCTTAAACTAACCAACAACTGATTGTTGATCGAGTTTTTCGGCAATTATTGTGGAGTAACGAATGGCTCTCCGTCACTTTCTCACCTTACGCGATTTATCAACTTTAGAACTTAACCAGATTTTGCAACGCGCAATTGAGCTTAAGCGCAAACAGCATAACAATGAAGTGTTCCAACCATTTGTTGGTAAAGTGATGGGCATGATTTTTGAAAAATCCAGTACCCGTACGCGTGTTTCGTTTGAAGCTGGCATGAGCCAATTTGGTGGTAGCGCGATTTTCCTGTCTTCACGCGATACCCAGTTAGGTCGTGGTGAACCGATTGAAGATTCTGCACGTGTGATTTCAAGCATGCTGGATATTGTGATGATCCGTACTTTCGGCCATGATATCGTGGAGCGTTTTGCATCTTATTCAAAAGTTCCAGTGATTAATGCGTTGACTGATGACCACCACCCTTGCCAGTTACTTGCTGACATGCAGACCTATGTAGAGCAACGTGGCTCAATCGAAGGTAAAACTGTTGCCTGGATTGGTGATGGCAACAATATGTGTAATTCTTATATTGAAGCAGCACACATGTGGGGCTTTAAGCTGAAAGTGGCTGCACCGAAAGGTTATGAACCGCAGCAACAGTTCCTGTCTGAATTCGCGCATTGTGTCGAGCTGGTAGATACTGCTGAAGATGCAGCCGTGAATGCCGATCTGATCGTGACTGACGTTTGGGCCAGCATGGGTCAGGAAGAAGAACAGAAAATCCGTGAAAAAGCATTTGCAGACTACCAAGTCAATGAACGCTTGATGGATCTTGCGCATCCAGACTGTCTGTTCATGCACTGTCTGCCAGCGCATCGTGGTGAAGAAATTTCAGAAAATCTGCTTGACCATAAAAATGCTGTGGTTTGGGATGAAGCTGAAAATCGTCTGCATGCACAAAAAGCGCTGGTTGAGTTTCTGCTCAATGAAAACCTGAAAAAAGACTGATAATTTATAAACTATGAAAAAGCACCTCCTGAGGTGCTTTTTTGATTTTCCACTTCCTAAAGATCATCTTTTAGATATTGAGCTTCTTTAGGAAGTTGCCAGCTGCAGAAGAAACATATAATCAGAATCACGATCACATAGACAAAGAAACTGTTTTCTATTCCTGCTGCCTTAAACTGTAGTGCAACAGAGGGTGCGGAGCCACCAAAGACCGCGTTCCCAACAGCATAGGAAAAGCCTACCCCAAGCGCACGCACATGAGGCGGAAACAATTCTGCTTTTACAATACCGCTAATAGAGGTATAGAAACTAAGTATCATCATTAGAAAGATCAGCAGAAACGCTACAATCAAGGGAGAGCTGCTGAAGGCACGCATACCTAGCACCATGACGGGATAAATCGCAATAGCCATCAGACTGCTAAACAGTAGCATTGAATTTCTCCGTCCAATACGGTCGGATAGCATGCCAAAAAAGGGTTGTGCTATCATGAGAATAAAGATAGACGCCGTCATAATCAGTCCTACGGTTTTGGCATCAATCCCAATATTGGTCAGATAAGTTTTTGAGTAAACCGTGATCACATAGAAACTCAAAGAACCTGCTGAAGTCAAACCAACGACCAGCAAAAAGGTTTTCCAGTAATTTTTAAATAGCTCTTTAAGTGTGCCGGATTCCTGCTTTTCACTATCTTCATGCGATAAAGTTTCTTCAAGCCGGCTACGTGCCAGTAAAGAAGCAAGTGCAGCAACGCCACCTATAACAAAAGGAATTCGCCATCCTCCATCTTGTAACTGCTGTTCCGTCATAATATTCAAGAAAATGACGCCCAACAAACTTGCCAAGAGTTGACCACCTGTTAAGGTCACATATTGAAAAGAAGAAAAGAATCCACGTTGACCCTTGAGGCCGAGTTCACTCATATAGGTTGCGACTGCACCATATTCCCCCCCTACAGACAAGCCTTGTAGCAGACGTACCAGTAGCAACAGAAAAGGAGCTATCATTCCAACTTGTTCATAGGTAGGTAAAGCTGCAAACAGGAAAGAGCTCAATGCCATCAAACAGATTGAAATAACCATCGATTTCTTGCGGCCATATTTATCCGCAATACGCCCAAATAGCCAACTACCAATGGGACGCATGAAAAAGCTGGCTGCAAACACTCCCCAAACGTAAATCGCCTGAGCAGAACTTTCCATTCCAGGAGCGGTTAGTGCATGGGTAAAGTACACTGCAAATACAGCATAAATGTAGAAATCAAACCATTCGACCAAGTTACCAGAAGCTGCTCCAACAACACCTTTAATTCGACTAATTTTTTCTTGTCTAGTATAAGTTTGGTTCAAAATACGACATCCTTATTTTAATTATTCAGGTTGAAAATTTATAGGCATTAGGCATGCATCTTCCTACTAACTATTTCCCCTTCTCCAGAAATTAATCCAAGCCAGAGTTATTACTTTTTATTGTAGATAATTTGCTATGAATATAAGCCTTGCTGAATATTCAGACAAAATAATAAGTGTAATTTTTGATGATTTTTTTGAAGCTGAAATATGAAAATTTTAATACTCATAGGCAAATATTGTTACTAAAACTTAGCGCTTAAGTATTCGCTATGAAATTAAAGTTGTGTGTTGTTTCTATTCATGTCATGTTTCTATTTTTCTCATAAAGTTAACGTAATTTCTGTGATTCATATGAAATATAATATTAAGCTACTCAGCGTTTTAGGACTTGGTCTCGGTCTACTCACAACAAATGTAAATGCTTCCGAATTTGATCAATATCTTCATAAAAAAGGGATTCTCGACAGTAGCTTTAAAATTAAGAAAAAAGCTGAACTGAATGAATTGCTGACAGTACTGAGCGCAGAAGATTCCAGAACCTTGCCTCTGCAAATTGACCAGAATACAGTGATTGAACAATTGCAGCTAAGCGCTAATAAAACCACGCTAAAAGGAATGATTACCACACCAGACTTCAGCCAGTTTGAAAAAGATCTAGGGCGCAAAGAGGTGATGAAAGTAATTCGTAATAATCTGCTCAATAATTGTGAAATTTTCTTTGAACATCGTTATCAGATTGAAAATCCTTACAAGGTTGAACTTACATTGAACTCGCAAACGCAAACTTATAAGACTGCTATTTCCCAGAAAGATTGCAAATTGAAATAGTCTAAATACATAAGAAATCTCGGGTGATTCGATTACAGAGTTTAGAACACAAAAAGGTAGCTTTGGCTGCCTTTTTTGATGAACTTTTTTATCGAGGTGTACCCCGATTAACGTACCAAGCCTTGTGGTTGAAAAATAATAATTAATGCGCCTAGTATGACTACCATACCGCCCAGCAGATCCCAACGTGACAGCGTCACTTGATCAATGAAGCGCAACCACATCAGAGCAGAAAAAATATAAATACCACCATATGCTGCATAGATCCTTCCTGAAGCGGCCGGATGCAAGGTTAATAGCCAGACAAAGATCGCTAAAGCCAGAGCTGTCGGAATCCATAACCAGTGGCTTTTTCCCTGATTTAAAATTAGATAAGGAAAATAACAGCCTAAAATTTCCATCAATGCAGTGACGAAAAACAGGAAAAATGTCGTGAATAACTTGGTAATTTGAATATCCATAATTTATCTTTTGAACTAGATGAAAGAATGTAATGCTTTAAAATATGAATGCATGAAAAAACCCGTGCAAGCACGGGTTTAATCTTTTCCATCAATTAGGCTGGTTCAGCTGTCTGGTCTTCAAAAACTTCAAGTTTTAAGCCGACCGCCTTACCATTTTCTTTCTTAACAGACACCGCAACATTACCGCCATTTTCAGCCAGTTCGCCGAACAGGATCATTTCAGCCAGCGGTTTTTTCAGGTGTTCCTGAATCAGACGCTGCATTGGACGTGCACCCATTAAACGGTCATAGCCATGTTCAGCCATCCATTCACGTGCGCTCTGATCCACTTCGAGCATGACTTTTTTATCATCCAGTTGTGCCTGGAGTTCTGTCAGGAATTTATCTACAACATTTTCAATAATGCTGCTTGGTAATGCCTTGAACTGGATCACGCCATCAAGACGGTTACGGAATTCCGGCGAGAAGGCTTTCTTCATCGCTTCCTGATTATCGTTACTATTGTCTTGTTCCATGAAACCGATGCTGGCACGAGAAATACTCTCAGCACCAATATTGGTGGTCAGTACCAAGACCACGTTGCGGAAGTCAGATTTACGCCCGTTATTATCGGTCAATGAACCATGGTCCATGATCTGCAATAACAGGTTAAATACATCTGGATGTGCTTTTTCGATTTCATCAAGAAGTAATACACAGTGCGGATTTTTGTGAATCGCATCGGTGAGCAAGCCACCCTGATCAAAACCGACATAGCCGGGAGGTGCGCCGATCAGACGGGACACTGCATGGCGTTCCATGTATTCCGACATATCAAAACGAACCAGTTCCACACCCATCTGTTTCGCGAGCTGCTTGGTCACTTCGGTTTTACCAACACCTGTAGGACCCGCAAAGACAAAACTACCTACAGGCTTATCTGGAGACTTCAAACCGGCACGTGACAACTTAATTGCAGATGCCAAGGCCTCAATAGCTTCATCCTGTCCAAACACCACACGTTTCAGATCTCGCTCAAGATTTTCCAGCACACTCTTGTCATCTTTAGAGACCGTTTTTGGTGGAATACGCGCAATTTTAGAAACGATGTCTTCAATATTTTCTACCGTAATTAAACTGTCATCTTGCTCCGCTTTAAGACGGCGCTGTGCACCGGCTTCATCAATCACATCAATCGCTTTATCTGGCAGGAAGCGGTCGTTAATAAATTTTGCAGATAGCTCTACTGCAGATACCAGCGCTTGATCGTCATACTCCACATGATGGAAATCTTCAAATTTCGATTTCAGACCACGTAGGATATCAATGGTTTCTGAAATAGAGGGTTCATTCACATCAATTTTCTGGAAACGGCGTGATAAAGCATGATCTTTCTCAAAGACCTGGCGATATTCCTGGAAAGTGGTTGAGCCGATGCAACGTAAAGAACCATTTGCCAGCGCCGGCTTGATCAGATTCGATGCGTCCATGGTGCTGCCCATACTCGAGCCTGCACCAATAATCATGTGAATTTCATCAATAAACAGCACTGCTTCTGGTTTCTTTTTCAACGCATTTAAAAGCTGTTTCAAGCGTTTTTCAAAGTCACCACGGTATTTGGTTCCTGCTACCAAAGCACCAATATCCAGACTGAAAATTTCAGCATTTTCCAGCGGTTTTGGCGCTTTACCATTTACGATCAACCAGGCCAGACCTTCAGCAATCGAGGTTTTACCAACTCCCGGATCACCAACAAGCAGCGGGTTGTTTTTACGACGGCGGCAAAGGATTTGCGCGGCACGCTCGATTTCTTTTTCACGACCAATCAGTGGATCGGTCTTGCCTTTTTGGGCTTCCACATTCAGGTTAGTCGTATAAAGCTCAAGTGGGCCTGAACTCGCTGAAGATGTGGATTCGCCATCTAGGTCCTCAATCTCTTCTTCAGATTGCACGTCTTCTTTACGCGTACCATGCGACAGGTACTGGGTTAGCGTCAATCGGTTAATCTGATGGCGTTTCAGCAGATAGACCGCAAATGAATCACGCTCAGAATACATGGCTACCAGAATATCGGCACCCTCTACAGTACGATCACCGCCGCTTGATTGCACGTGAAAAATCGCGCGTTGCAAGATCCGGTCAAAACTTTCTGTCGGGTGTGGTGCCTGGTCACTATTTTCACCAAGTTTAGGGGTATGTTGTTCTACGTACTCTTCTAATTCCTTACGCAGCACGATAATATCCGCGCCACATGCTTTCAGTGCATTTACGGCGGAATCATTGTCGAGCAAGGCCAACAATAAATGTTCTACGGTCAGGAACTCATGTCTCTTTTGACGAGCCATGCTGACAGCCAAACGTAGTGATACTTCTAATTGACGACTGAGCATGTAACCCCCTTAATCTTTAGGCTCTATTTGGCAAAGTAACGGATGACCTTGTGATCGAGCATAATTATTGACTTGGTTCGCTTTGGTCTCCGCAATGTCTCGAGGATAGACCCCAGCTACACCCTTTCCTTCATAATGTACAGTTAGCATTACTTGTGTAGCTTGGTCAAGATTCATTGCAAAGTATTGTTGTAAAATTTCAATTACAAACTCCATCGGGGTGTAGTCATCATTTAATAAAACGACAGCATACAATGGAGGGCGTTTCAATTCTGGCGGCGCAGTCTGTACAGCCAAGTCAGAATCACCTTCTTCAGAGGGTTCATTTGCTAAACGTGGGCTGATATGCCAATCAACAATTCCAGACTCATTAAAAGAGTTTTTAATATCACTTAAACACATTTGACGTTTATTGCTTGGCATAAGATTTATATTTCACACTTAATTTGCATTTGCTTCGGTTTTCGGAATTTCTGACAAGGAGGCAGCCTGATTTTCAACTGCTTTGCCCTGTTCCCAACTAAAACGACGAATTACAGGTTTGGCACCAGTAAGACGCACTTCAATAAATTCAGGCTTAAAGCCTTTAGGCATGGTCCAGCGGCCTGTGAGTCGCTCATAATTTTCAAAATTGAAGTTTTTATCCTCTAATGGCACGACCAGAATTTCAGTGCCTTTAATCAGGCGCAATTCTACGCTACCTGAAGCACGGCTTTTACTTGGACTCACCTGTACCAGATCAATCTGATATTCAAAGGCATTTTCGGGTAAAGGTTTGATTGACAGATTTTGAACTGCCAATGCCAAACCACCACGCTGACGCAAAACCTCGCGATAAATGGTTCCCACGCTTTCAGCCTGAGTCTGTTCATCACGTGCCTTGGTCATGGCCAGATACAGATCATTAGCATTACTGACTGCCAGATCACGTTCCTGAACCGCAGTATTCAAGTTTTTGTTCAATGTTTCCAGACTGGCTTTCTGTTTTTGTACCACTTCAACCAGTTGTTCCGCATCTGCATCAAAACCAACCGCAGTCAAACCTTGCCGATGCCCGACGGTATAGCCCAGTAGACCACTCCCAAGAATCAGAACAGCAGCACCGGTTACTAATGGTGTGTTGCCTTTCATCCATGATTTCTTTGTATCGGGTTCCTGAGCGATCGTCATGTTTGACTCATTATTCGGCATTTTGATCTCTGTTTGCTTTATACAAGACACACATTTAAATGCAAATCTAAATGTGTGTGAAGTTCTAATACGTTTTTTATGGTAATAAACCAATATTATTTAAGCCAGCATCTTCGGCAAAACCAAACATCAGGTTCATGTTCTGCACGGCCTGGCCTGCTGCACCTTTGACCAGATTGTCTTGTGCAACCAGAATGACCAGTTTAGCGGGTTGCGGCTTATACAGGGCAATACGCAATTGGTTAGCTCCACGCACTGAACGAGTTTCAGGAGAACTGCCTGCTGGCATTACATCGACAAACTGTTCGTTGGCATAGAATGTTTCATACAGTGATTGAAGATCAGCTTGTTGACCTGCTTCAGTTAAATCGATATAGATGGTCGACAACATACCACGGATCATTGGCACCAAATGCGGTACAAATAAAATATGATCAAACACATCTTTCTGACCTGAAATATTTTCCAGCGCTTCGACAATTTCAGGATGATGGCGATGACCCGCTACACCATAGGCTTTAAAGTTATCGGCATTTTCAGAATAAATCATGCCCAGACTAGCTTTACGACCTGCACCTGATACACCAGATTTGGCATCAATAATAATGCTTTCAGGTTTCACCAATGCTTTAGTCGCTTTTAAGACTGGCGCCAGACCTAACTGAACTGTGGTTGGATAACACCCTGGATTTCCGATGACACTGGCCTTTTTAATTTCTTCACGATTTAGCTCAGATAAACCGTATACAGAATCTTTTAACAGTTCTGGACATGCATGTTGCATGCCATACCATTTTTCAAACTGTCCAAGATTTTGTAAACGGAAATCTGCTGCCAAGTCAATCACTTTGGTATTTGCAGCAACCAGCTCTTCGGCATGTTTCATGGCGACACCATGCGGAGTTGCAAAGAAAACCACATCGCATGATTTTAATAGCTCAAGACTGAGATCAGAAAATTGCAGATCAGTATGTCCACGCAAACTTGGAAACATGTCATCTACACGACGGCCTGCTTCAGTACGTGATGTCAGTGCTGTTACATTTACATCTGGATGTCGCAGTAAAAGACGCAAAAGTTCAACGCCTGTATAACCTGTACCACCCACAATACCCACTGAAATCACGATGATTACCTCAAATAAATGTTGCCTTTTATAAGGCTAGTATGACAGGAAGTTATGCTTTTCTAAACCATTTTGCTGGGGTTTGCTGGTTTTTTATAGGCTTTCAAAAGGTCCATATAAAATTTGCATTAAAATTAGTATTTATTAGTGGTTAGTCTGCTTTTGCTGTTGACCAGCTGCAATAGCATAGATAAATCGTAAATAAAAATGCCGGCAATGCCAACAATACGATAGCGTCTAATCGAATAATAAATGGAATTAAGCCTATAATCGCTAGCAAAGTTCCCAGTGCTGAAATCCATTGAGAGATCTGCAGATGCTTCACCCATAAAATGCTCATATAAAAAAGTACACCCCAAGCTACAATCCCCGCCAACATGAATAACCTGTATGGCCATGGATACACAATGGGCAGACTTGGATTAAAAATACTCATAAGAAAAAGCACATAAAAGAAAAGTGCAGGAATGGATAGCATAAAAATTAAAATACTTGTCAGTAAGCGGTTCATATAGGACTTACGCATTGACGGATTTAAAAAAGTCTCAAACTACTTTATAACGTATCTGTGATCAGACGAACTAAACATGCTTCTACAGCAACTTGTACATTA